>JAHJDO010000129.1 GCA_018812485.1 bacterium
CGGGAATGTTTGGAAATGATTTGTGCTGAAGATTCTTGATATTTTCGTTTTAAATTCAACCATTTTAGGGAATGATTTTTCTGTATTTACCGAAAATTGCTCTGTAACACACTCTTACTTATAGGCTTACGCTTAAGCCCCAATTTTTGGCGAATCTGCTTAGTCCCCTTTGAGACCCCGATATTGTACGCAAGTATTGTAAGCAATATTTTGAGGGGTGTGGAGAACTTTAAATGGGTGAGAATCTAACCAAAAACGCAAGAAAACCGCTATGCTTCATGGCTGAAATGCCAAGCGCGAAATATTGCACGATCCTTACCTTTGGCTTTTCTTCCCAGGGGTGGGTCACAATGCACCTATTCATTTCCAATTTTTTGACATTTTTCTTGATAAATATTTTATTTGTAGTATATTTATAGTAGTAGTAGAAAAAATCATAGAAGGAGGAATTTAACATGATGAGTGTAAAAGTTTTGCCAAAGTATCAAATAACGATCCCTAAGGTAATTCGGGAAAAGATGCATTTGCATTTAGGGGATGCGCTTGTGATCGAAGAAGAAGACAAGGAGACAATGATTATCAAGAAAGGGAAAACCATTTATGATTATATTGGATCTCTGCCTAATCTGGGAATAAGCATTGAAAAGATACGAGAGAAGGCAATAAAGGAGGCAATGAAAGATGAATAAGGCTTTTATTGACACAAGCGTAATCTTACGATTATTGGTTAAGGACGACGAATGTAAAATAAAATCCTCCCTTGAGCTTATTAAAAATGCAGATGAACGAGCAGGGGCTCTTTATATTTTGCCGGTGGCGGTACTTGAAATTGTGTGGGTACTAGAAAAGGTATACAAGTATACCAGAAAAAATATAAGGGAATTAGTAGAAGCTATTCTTAATACCCCGGGGATAAAAACCGAAAATGAGCAGGTATTTAGAGATGCCCTTTTAACTTATGAAACAAAAAATATAAAATTTGCTGATGCAGTAATGGGATACTGGGGATTGGAGAAAGGATTTACTACTGTCTATACTTATGACAAAAAAGATTTTAAGAGGATCGAAGGGCTCAAGGTAAAGAGTCCTTAAATTTTCAGACTTTTGCAATTACCTTAGGGGTAGATGGGGATAAATATAAATTATTATTCACCAGCTGAAAAAGACCGACAGCCGTTAAAAAATTGAGGTAAAAAATTGAAGAAGGATATATCCGCTGATATAAAATTGATTGCCGAATCAGTTGAGCTTATGCTGAAAAGTTTGAAAGAACAGCTGAAGAAGCTGGAACGGGCCAGAAACGAACCGTATTATCTGCCTGAAGACAAAATCGCCCGCCTCAGAGTGTCCTACGAAGATTGGACAGCCTGCCTTGACGACTACAGGAACAGTCTAAACTGCGCGGACAGCGTCACCATGCAGAGCGGCAGAATAAAAAACCTCCGCAGGAAGATCCGCCAGCTGGGATCACTCATCAGGAAAACAGGTGATTTGATAACCATCATCGAAAAGAAATCCTCAAAGAGAAAAGAGGTTGATCACAGCCAATTCATCAAACCCGAACGCAGGAAAGAACTGGAAAAGGGAATAAGGGATAACCCTTTTCAGCTGCCTCCCGGAGTGACCATGAAAAAGGAAATCATGACAGACGGCAATCAGGCCTGGGAATTCAGACACAGGGACATGGGACGCCTGGGCAGTATCTCGCTTAAGGCAATGGGCGGGCAGACTCTGATCATTCACGAGGTGGCGGGTGACCAGGATGATCCGCTGACTGCGAAGCGGAAAGAAATCTTCGAGCCAATAGCCAGGAAACTGTCAGCCCGGATGGAGAAAATTCTGGGCAAGGGCAAAGGTACCCCTCCAAAGCATATCGAGACTGCGAACGAACCGCCCATGCCTGTGGCCACCAGGATCGTCCAGTGCGAAACATGCGGCGAACCGGCAGCGCTAATGGTGTTCGCCGACCATGCCAAAACCCCGGATGAAATGGAAGATTACGCCAGAATGGTGTACAGGTATGTAGCCGACAGGAATCTTCCTGCATGGATACTAGGCTGCGCTCTTACGGATCCGAATGAGGATCCTGACGCTCCGTCATACGCCATGAAAGTCTGGCCGGAAAAGGAGAGAATCCAGTTGGTGACACCTGACCAGATTCTTCCTGACATTGACGAAGCTGCGGAAAACCACTGCAAAAAGGACCGCCTGAAAAAAGATCCCAACAAGGAACGGCTAAATCTGGTTAAGAAAATAGATATCTTCGTCAGAAACATCGAGGCCACAGGCGGCGGGGAAGAAAAACTGCTGGAAAATCTTTATCATCACATGTACGACTTCCATAAACTGATGAAGCTGTGCAGTGAGAACGAACTTAACTTTTTTACCAAAACACATCCTGGATTCGGCAGGTATGCGCACATGATGAACAATGTGGCTGGTACGCTCAGATCGGGATTTATCAAAGAAAACGCGGACGGATCTTTTTCCTAAAGACGACCGCAGTATGATCAAATATAGAGGGAAAAAGCATAATAGGAGGCAGATAGCACCTGAATATTATATGCAGGTATTATACGCTATATTTTGGGGGAATATTTCATCGGGAAAACAGCGACAAATAAGATTGTATTGGTGGTAACAGCTTGCAACCACGGGGGTTACAGCAACCATGTAATATTGCACGTTCCTTACTTTGGGCTTTAATGTGTAAGCAGAAGGAGATTTGGACTGCCAGCTGCCGCAGTACTCTGACCCATTGTCCGTTTGTCTTATGGAATTAGCAGGCAATACGTTAAATTTACGTAACCAGTAGTTTATGTAGTTAGCGAATATGGTGGAATGGGTTAAGCTTCTTTCGTCGGCAAAGCCTAAAAATTGGATGCCACAGCTTACTTCTCTGTAAGTGTACTGAACTCTAGGCAGTTTAAGCTGAGTCATTTGGGTCCAGTATTCAGGGATATCGTTTAAATCTTTAGTATCTTCACAAGCGCGTTCAAACAAAGCATATTGTTTCTTAACTTCGCGAAGGTTGTTCTTGGTCTTATACTTCTTAATCCTTCTTCTTGAATGCACGTTAGCTTCCCGCCAAATCTTACGCATAGTTTTAGGAGACAAATTGATATCTTCCAACGCTTTTATTTGTTCAGCCCCCAGCCGTTTGTATTTCTTCTTTAATTTAATAGCCTGCTGTTTAATTTCAGGCGGTGTTTCCCTTGGAGAAGTATGAGGTCTTCTCGAACGGTCCGCCAGACCAAAATAACCCTCTTCAGTAAGACGTGTTATCCACTTACGCACAACACCAGAACTGGTATTATATGTCCTGGCAGCAGGCTTACAGCCATGCTTTAAGGCGTATTGGATCATCTGGTAACGGTGAGCCCTTTTGTCTTTACAATTTCTCATAATTTGATAGTATCGCACTGGGCACATAATGATATCCTCCTCTTTATTTGGGGAAAATTTAAGGAAGGTATCTTAATATACTATGTGCCCTTTTTTATTACCATTTTATCCATAGGATCGTTAATGTAGTCATCCCATTCTTTAACCCTTCGCCATTTCTGGGAGAGACTGTCCCGCGCAGGCCAAACAGTAACCGGCGCGTATTGCTCGTAATATGCAGTTTCATTAGTTTGGATAGCGATGGTCTCCTCATCTATCTGTTTCTTTCTTGGTTTCCGTTCTCTTGTAACCAGCCTATTGAACCATCTTCTGAAAAGTCCGGACTCTGTCCTTATCTCCTTAAACAGATTACAGTTAACTATCAATATTTTCCTGACCCCATCAGAGAATTCTCTGATGGGGTCTGCCTTGTCTCCTCCACCTAGGGGGTAAGGATGTATCTTACCATTTCCATTTCGCCTTACTTTCGTCCTTGACGATTTATCTACTTTATGATATCCTTTCTTTAAAGGAGGCAAAAATAATGATTACGATGACATCAAAACATCAAGTAACAATTCCAAAAAAGATAATGGATGTGCTTGGCCTAGGAAAAGGATCTATATTCGATGTAGCAATTTCAGAGAATAGAATTGAGCTTATTCCTCTTGAGGCAATAGAAAAAGTGTTTACAGAAGAAGAATATAAAAAACTAAACATGCTTTCCATGAAGGAAAAAGGAAAAGAAAAGCTGGTAACAAAAAAATTTATTGATAATTTAAAAAAAGGAAGCGTGAACTAAATGCCTTTACGCCTTTATCACCGACCTTCTTTTGAAAGAAGCCTTAATCGTCTTGGTCATGGGCAGAAAAAAACAGTAGGGTTAATACTGGAAGCATTAGATATTTATTATTCCAGTGGTTGTAATCTAATGGAGGCAAAAAAACTCGCCGCAAGATTTTTTTATAAACAACTCAGAAAGCCTTATTATGAGACTGGAATAGAAAAAAATATTCGCGTTCTCATAAGGAGAGAAGGCTCAAAGTGTATCGCTATATTGGCAGGAAATCATAATCAAATAAAACAGTTTTTGGCTAATACATAAAATCTATCTCTTGTCTAAAAATTCCCCTGTTTCTTAAGTCTCTCTAAGGAGTAACCGTAACATAGCTGCGATTTCACCCAATAAAACTTCCGTTTTTATAAATGGAACTGGAATAATGTTCCGATTTTATGAAAGATCCCGATGGAAAAGCAGTCTTTAGGGTATTACCAAAAATCGTGTAAAAATGTGACTTAACGGTTCTGCACGCATAATGTAACAGATTACTGATAGTCTGTTATATTAAATAAAACCTTGCTGCTAACTGATTCGCGTCTTAATATTTATGCGTGCAGGACGCTAACGCCCTAATTTGGCACTTTTGTGCAATGTATACCGGCAAGTGAAAAATTGAAAATGGAGTATATGTCGTAAGTATTATACGCAATGTTTTAA
>JAHJDO010000130.1 GCA_018812485.1 bacterium
AGTATATAAATTAAAAGAAGTTAACTTCAAGAAAAGTAGGAGGTAAATTAAAAGACTATGGCGACAAAAGGTAAAACAAAACGAAATGCAATAAAACAAATAAATTGACATATAACACAAAATACTTGACATTAAATACAATATGTAGTATAATATATATGATGGCCAACGATATATATGTGTTGGGAATGATCTTTGATAATCCTCTGAATTAGACGATAGTTATAATGATTGAAATTTAATTTTCAATCAACCGGTGAAATACGGTACTTTTGGCATGCAAATGCCGCAAAGGTGTGAAAGCATCTTTGCTGTTTTACGAAGACAGCAACACTGACCCTTGTTTACACTATAAACACATTGTTAACTAAGCAATACAGCAATGAGGCAAGTATAACAAAGTTCAATTGCTAAAAGCCTTTTATGTTAAACATAATGGTTTAACTAATAGAATTATGTTCTAGATTATTAAAGGGCTATTTAAAGAAAGTAGGGTTTAGATTCAGTATCCTTCCTTAAGAGTACTATCGGCTAAGGGCTCCGTGTAGTAAAATGCAGTGTAAGCTGCAAATCTTAGCGGGAAAGGAGGACTTAGACTATGAGAAAATCTCATAAGTTATTAAGATCACTTGTTGTCAAGCTTAAGACAATGAGAAATTCAGGGATGCTGAATGGTCCTAATGAACGTTGTTTATGTGCTCGGATAGAAGCAATAGCGCATGCGATATCTATTAGTGATAAGAAGCGTATGCTAGCAGAGATGGATAGATTAGCTGCTGATATCTTGAGTATTGTGAATGGTGAGTAATTAGGACGCCTTACTTTTTTTTCAATTATAGGATTAATATATATGGGATCTGATTACGGTAAAGCTATACGAATAGTAAGATCAATAAAAGGTATTACTCAGACAGAGTTGTGCAAAAGAGTAAAACCTAGAGAGATGGACAGCAGTTATTTGTCGAGGTTGGAGCAGGATGGTAAAATGAATCCTTCTCTTAAAACAATTAAAAAGATTGCTGAGGCTTTAGATATTCCTGTAAATGTACTTCATATGCTGGCATCCAGTAAAAGGGATCTAAAGGAAATAGGAAAAATACTTATACAAGTCTCAGACGAGTAAATGGGAAAATGACCAATGTAAAAAAATATAACCTAAAGTCCTCGAAAGCGCCGTTAATGTCAAGAAGAAAAATTGAGTCGTTGTTAGGGGAAAAAATAGAATATTTAGAGCATGTAGCAAGTAAAGTGGGGAATTATTACAAACCATTCGATATATACACACCTGGTAAAAAACCAAGACATATTGACAATCCAAATAGCGATCTAAAAAAGATACAAAAAAAAATTAAAAGCAGGGTGCTTGAGACAGTAATACTACCTGAAACAATGATGGGTGGTATAAAAGATAAATCACATAAAGATAATGCGTTACGGCATATCGATAAAAAGGTCGTAATTACCCTGGATCTGAAATCATATTTTCCTAAAACAAATAACAGAAATATATATGATGTGTTTATAAATGTATTCGGGTGCAACAGAGAAACTGCGCATCTGTTTACTAAGCTTACATCATATCAAAGAAGGTTACCTCAAGGGGCTCCTTCAAGTACGTTACTGGCTAACATGTGTGTGCTGCCAATGCATAATGATTTACAAGAATTGTTTAACAGAAACGATATAACTTGGACATTTTATATTGATGATATAGCGTTTTCCGGTGACAATGCAGATAAGGTTATAGATGAGGCAATAAAAATTATACAAAACCATGGCCAGGGGGTAAGCTGCAAGAAAAAGAAAATAATGTATGCTAATAATCGGCAAATGGTCACTAAGTTGTGTGTAAATAGGAAAGTTGGTATAAAAAAAGAAAAAATAAACAAGATTAGAGAAGATATTATAAACCTGTCATGGCAACCGAATATCGATAACAGGAAGTTACAGGCAATAAAAGGAAGTATTAACTATGTAAAGAGCATATGTGCGGTCAGAGGGCAATCATTAGATAACTTATATAAAAAGATGTTGCCAGCTAAGACAGGTTTAATAGGTAAAAAGCCGAAGATAAAAACAACGTCATGCAAATGTTCAAAAAAACACAGAGAATATGTAAAAGGTGTAAGGAATATCAGTAATAAGGAATAAAGTAAACATATTTGCATAGTTTAGGTATAATACTTGCTGCTCTTGGTGTAAGTTTAATTATTAATAGTTTATTCTTTAAAAAACAATAAAAACATAAAGACAATAAAGCAACATATAACAAATCACTACAGCGGAATTTACCTCCGGCAAATCAGGGTATTACCAAGAATCGTGTAAAAATGTGACTTAACGGTTCGAAAAACTACCTGTTTTATCGAACTTTAGTTAGCGAATTAAACATTACTTATTAAATCCGCCCCAGTATCTTAATATATCTAAACAATATATAATCGTCAAACAGGCGATATATTCTACCTGCCTTATCAATGTCCTCAATATATTCGTGAGGGAAATCTTCCGTAGGTGTTTCATTAAGGGAAAAAACATAGAAAATAGTCTTCATGTTTTCTTCGTCTAATGTCGATTTTACAACCCTGTCCCACCTTTTTTTAATTTGTGGCTCTGCTGTAAATATAAAAACACTTGAAAAGTGACAGTTTGATGCTCCGGCCGTTGTAGAAATATATCTGTCTATTGTTTTTTGTATTCTTGCAGATTCTTTTATTGTATTTTCAAATTCAATCGCAATGGGCATAAAGTGGTTCCATGTTTCAGAATCAAAGCTTTTCATTAATACTGCATCTGGCCGAAAATCCAAATCTAGCCCGTCCCAAAACATTCTTAATATTCTCTCTGATAGCCAAACACAACTCTTAAAGTTTTTTTCGATATTAAGTCTAATATTTGTAAGGTCTATATAGTGATCAATGGTTGAAGCTGCAACAGGAAAATCCTTAACCGAAAATACAATATCTTCTGAAAAGGGAAATGGAAGATTTTGATATAAAAACCTAATTCCTTCCCTGGTAATTTTATAATAATTAAAGTACCTAGTTAAAACTTTGGTTAGAAGATTTTTATTTACAAGTTTTCGCAAGACAACATATATATCATCATGTTTTACTTGTAATAAAGCCTTAGCATTTTGGGCAGTAATATATCTTTGTTCAAAAGTATACAAGAGAAGTTTTCGAATTCTCTTTTCCCCCAATTCTCTCTTAGTATTTTCTCTTTTTTTAATCATAGTGATAATTTGTTTTATATCCTAGTTTGTATCCTAGTGGGACTAGAAAGTCAAGCTCTTTTTTAAGTGTGAATATATGTCCCCATAACTCTTTATAAGATAGAGACTTACAAATCTACACTAATAGAGTTTCCGCAGCCTCTGCCTGCCAACACTAACCCTACTATCACCTTACCACATTTTATTTATTAACATTACCCAAAATGCTTTATAAAATTTTATATTATCCTACTTATTACTCGGCTTAATTTTATCTATCTTTTAACTATATTTGGTTTAAAATATTGAGTTTAATGTTAAGGAGTTTTTGCTTGTAGGTTTGTATTGTTTTATAATCTAATTTAGTAACTAGAATCTTGTTATTTATATTCAAAAGGCCACGTTTTGCGCACGCATAAGTTCCGTGCGCATTTGTGGTGAGGGCGTTAGAGCAACGTTCGGGGTGAAGGCATACTTTTACGGTATGCAATGTATTATGGAGCATTAAGCAACCTTATGTTATTTTCCCACGTTTGAACAAGTCGAACACGTCTAACAAGCATTACAGGCCTTGCCTGTTTGAACAGGTGTAACAAGCTGAATAAGTCAGGACCTGTCTTGCCTTTTTTTCGCACGCATAAGTTCCGTGCGTAATTGGCACTGAATGCAAAGTTTTATACTAGCTTGAACCTATCTTAACGCTTTCTACTGTCTTCAACCTGTCGAACAAACTTCGTTTGAACATATTGCCTGTCTGAACCTGTTTTAACCCGTTTTAAATGTGTGCAACGTAGATTTTTGTCCGTGTACTCATTTGAATCAGCTTAAAGAGGCATATTGCCCGTTTAAACAGGTAATACCTGCACGTTCTACATGTGTTGTGATGTTCTTATAAGCAAACTTCGTTTGAACACGTCTAAAAGGGCTTAGCTGACTTATCCTGTAGTTCTTTTTTTTGCAGTAGTGTGAAGAAGCAACAACATAAGAAAGAATATAAGAAATTTCATTTCAAGGAATTACCCACCCAACCCCTTCAATCGCCGAGAGTTCAGGGATGCATTAATTGTTTTTTACTCAATCTTTATAAAAAAACAGCTTTAATAAAGATTCAGCAGGGTTTGCTTGATAGACTTTGCCTTTTTCAAAGTCAAAGACTACCACTTCTACCCTAAAGGTTTTCAGGGTAAAAGAGCGCAAACTAAAAAATAATTAAAAGCTGGAAGAACTCTCGGCTAGGAGCAGATCATATCGGGACCCGACTTTTATATTCCCCCTACCACCCATGTTTGCCTTTTATAACCCAGGCTTGACTACACAGAGATTTATTACTCATGTTTTAACAAGTAAAATTTTTTTAATGTAAAACATCAGCAAGGTTCGCTTGATTAGTCCCTTCGGACTATTCCTGGGCCTTCGGGGCTAATCACTTCTATTGCTATTATTACTAACAGCAATAAAAGATAGCTCACTAACAAATCTCTGCTTGTTTCTAAAGAAGAAAGGCAAACATACCCGTCCGTCCCCCAGAGGGGGACTCCACCAACCAACCTCCCCAACGGATCACAGCAGAAGACACTCCCAAAGGAAGCCTTTTTCAAAGGGAATCCTTCTCAAAAAATCTTTTTCAGGCAAAGCCTGATGAAACAGCACAAAAAGAACTTTGAGCAAATAGACGTCCTGCAGATACAATATAGCTAAAGAAAAAGTCTATAGAGAAAGCCGTTATTTAAGAGAGAAAAACCTCTCTTAAAAATCTCTCCATTCTTCCAGGCATTACCTGCGAAGGCTGCACTGGTCTATTTTTTAGTTACTGATGCCCCAGCTCCTTTCTTGTTTAACTTAATTTATGAGGTTCTTGTTTATTATTTTCATTGGCAAGCCCCTCCTGTTTTTGGAACCTGCCCTCTCACCGCCCCGAGTAAGTCAATCCCACCCTTTTTTTTAAAAAAACTTGAAGAATTCTCTAAAGAAGTAACTGCATAAAATTTGTGAACATAAAACCCCGCCTAACAGTAACGCATTTCGCAAGCGAAATACGTTACGATACTGCGAGATTTATCCTTCCAAAATTTTGAACTTTTTTTAACCTGTTTGTCCCAAACCTAAAAAATGGCAGGAGTGACTGTCTATCTTGCTTACAACTCTATGGTCCAAAATTGCTCAATCAAACTTTAGTGGTGTGGGGCTTTTTGTGAAGAGGGCAGAACCACAAAAAAAGGAGGAACTCATGAAAACAAAGAGCAAACAAGAACTAAAAAAGTCGAAAACAAAAAAGGAGAAGAAGATGCAAACTAAAAAACAGCCCAGTGGAAAAGGGCAGGTCGAAAAAGCAGTCAATAATAACAAGAAAGGGGAAAAGATGAACAAGACACAAGACAAAAAACAGTTGGTTGACCTTGAATCTGCATTGAAAGGAATTGCAGTCAAATTAACAAGAGACGATTTATTACAAGATGAACTTGTACAAGAGGGACTTATTGCCATATGGACTAAGCAAAAGAGAGACGGTAACTATAACGAGGCATATCTCAGACAGCATGCAAAGCATCGTATGTTTAATTATCTAAAATTAGGAAGTAGTTTAGATAATGGATTTCGTGAGATTACACAGATTGACCTTGTAAATGCTAATACAGGCGAAACCGTCGATTTACCACATCCTGAAAGCTTTATGCACAGAATATATGCAAGAGACCTGAAAAGTCTTATAAATAAGCATACATCGGGCATAACAAACATGATTTTTCATATGTTTTGTGATGGATATGATGAAAACGAGATTGCAGGGAAACTTAAAATCTCTCAAAAAAATGTTAGCCGTGAAAGAGAAGTTGTTCAAGACCTTGTGAAAAAACTTTACGGAAGAGGTAAAGTTGCTTTACGTAAAGTCAGAGACAAGAGCAATAAAAATCAGCTCATTTTCTGCATTACATAATTTAGTTGCTTTAACAGGTATCACCTGAAAAAGATCCCTTGCTTTCGCAAGGGGTCTTTTTTTTGCCCTTGTGTAGCGAGGTTTTGGCAAAAAGGGTCGAAGGAAAATTTGAAACTGCTATTTTTTCTATGAGAAAAAATAGAATGGAAGGGCATGTTACTAATAGTTAAATTACGCCATGCCAACGCTGGATATCGAAAAATGCTCTGTCTAAATAGCTTATTTTTACTGTTATATATATAGAGAAGCAAACAACATGGGAGAAAGTAAAAATGAAGTTATTGACTGAGGAAATTAAAAATAAGTTTCCGGAAATATATGCAAATGAGAATAAAAAACCAGAGGATATTCCTGTTATCTGTAAATTTTTTGACCCGACAGGCTCATGGGCTTGGTATGCAACGGAATTTGACGGGATAGATACTTTTTTTGGCTGGGTGCATGGATATTTTCCTGAATTAGGAACTTTCTCATTGAGAGAGTTGCAGAGTGTAAAGTTTTCGTTTGGGTTGGGAATTGAAAGAGACCTGCATTTCGGAAAACATACTCTGGCGGAAGTTATGGAAAAGAGACTATAAGGGGGGCAAATAATGAACATTAGAACACCAAAAATTAAGATTGCAAATCCCGCTGAAATAGCTGGGATTCTGACCAAAGTCCTCAATGCCGAAGATGAAAATGACCAGAAAAAAGAGCATTGCTGGGTCATTGGGTTAAGGGCATCAAAAGTAATCGAATTCTTGGAACTGGTCAGTCTTGGGTCGCTAACTATGGGAATTGTGCATCCTAGAGAAGTATTTAGATTAGCAATCCTCAAAAGAGTAGATAAAATTATTCTAGGACATAATCATCCTTCGGGCGTTTTAACTCCTTCTAAAGAAGATTTAGACGTTACGAGAGAGCTGATTAAGGCTGGGCAGATACTTAGCATTGAATTATTGGACCATATAATAATTTCACTAAAGGGAGAATTTCACAGCTTCTTAAATAATAATTTAATCAATAAATTAAAAGAGAAGGAACTATAAAGATGGCAAAAATAAAAGATTTTGCTTGGGAAGAGGAGTTAATCAAGATAGTAGCGGATTATAAAGAAAAAGAGGGTTATGAGGTAGATGAGGCTCTTGACGGCGATGAAACAGAACGATTGGCAGGAATACTGCTTATAGAGTTGGACTTAATGGAAGGCAATATTACTCAGGAAGAATATCTGAAAAGATTGGAAAGGCTGGAAACAAAATGGAAAAAATAAACAAGAATAAAATATATTATTCCGAAGAAAACAATGGTTCATTCTGGCGGGTAAAAACATTAACAGAGAGAACCATTGAACTTGAACGGATAAAAGATGTAAATAATAACGCTGATGATATTGGAGTAGATTTTGATGAGATAACTTGTAAATGGGATAACCGTTGTAAACATCATATATCAATGGATGATGATGAGAGCTTTACAATATACCCATATAGGAATGGACAACCATTTTGCTTTCAACCTGCAACAATAGAGGATTGTAATATGGAAATTAAGAGCTGTAAAAAATGGGGAGTAAGTGAAAAATTTTATCAAGATATAAAAACAGAAATAAAGGAATCGTCTCTCAATAATATAAAAATTCCTTTTTTAATCGGTGTCTAACTTCCTTGTGTTTACTGTTATATATACGAGGTAAACAAATAATAATAACAAGGGGACGGCATGATAGTTAAAAACCTGATAAAACTATTAAAGACTTTAGACCAAAATGCAGTGATAGATATGTCGTCAGACGAAGAAGGTAACAGCTTCGGAGATATATCTGAGAATTATGCCGAATTAACGCTAAAAGACGGAAGAAAAGCTTATGGCTTATATCCTATGAATAGCGAAGAACCTGGATGTAGATATAAATTCTAAAAGGAGGATAGTTATGGAAAAGGTTTATCAAGTAAACAAGCATGGAAGATTGGTTATCGAGGAGAAAGAAGAAGATATAAAAAGTCGGGTCCTAGAAATGTTGAAAGAAGATACCGATTATAAAGATGAGGAAGCATTTAATAAGCATTTGAAAGAAGAATATAATGCTTATGATGATGAACATCTGATCAATACAATCTTCGGCGCAGTTAGTGATATTGTATCTTACGATTATAACTCATCACCGGAGTTCGATTCTTATGGTGAAGTAAGTTATTTTAGCAGAACAATAAATAAAACTGTAATGCTTACTCAAGATGATAGCTTTTGGTATGAGACCTTAGATGAAATCATCGAGGCAATCAAAGGCTACGAAGTAGAAGTAAAGCAAGTTGAATATAATATGAAACACAGAACACACTCCGTCTAAATAGTCTGGTTCTGCTGTTATATATACGAGCAGGATAAACAACAATAACAAAAAGGGGGAAGCATGAGCAACACGAATGGCAAGTCCAGGGAAATTGGAACAATAGAAAAGCGGGAACTTGCGAAGCTAATTGAAAATGAACATCAAAGAGCAATAGAGAGTGTAAAACAGCAATTAGGGCTGACAGAGACGGAAATACTCGAAAAAGCAAGGAAAAAGTTTGGCATAGAAATTATAGAGGGGAAAATATCCTCACTAAAAAAAGAGATAGACATGCTTGAAAAGAAGGAACAAGACCTTGGTTTTACTGGATATGACAATCAATTTAAAACAGTATATAAGGACAATGAAATGATTGTTGATATAAGGACACCAGCAGGGAAATTGTTTTATGGCGAAGTTGGGGAACGACAGAACGTGCAGAGTATGATTCGGCTTAAAGAGGAAAGATTAAAGAAACTCTGGCTGGAAACGGACAGGAATAAAATACTGAAAATCGTCAATCAAAAGATTGAAATGCCTATGTTGGGAAGTAGGGAAACAAAAAGGATAGCTGCGTGAAAAGTGTATCTGACAGGGCGTATTTAATACGCCCTGTCTTCCTTTTGACAGAAAAAGACAATAAAGGTTTTGCTGCTGTCTAAGTCTCTTAATTCTTCTGTTATATCTATGAGAGACAATAAAAGAATAGGATGCGAGGGAAAATATTATGAACTGGGTTAAAAAATGGGAAGTTGAGGGCAGCACAGGAAACATTTACACGGTTTCAATTGACAAGAATAATAACTACGGCTGTAGTTGTCCTGTCTGGAAATTTAGACGGCAGGAGTGTAAGCATATTGCACAGGTGAAACTTAATGGCGGGCAGGAAATTGAGAAACAAAAAATCCTCTTTGCAAAGGTAAGGCAAGTTCAGGTTAAAGATGATGCTATATTGGTCCCTTTGTGTCCTTTTGATGATGCGCATTTTTCTGCGACTATTGCCTATGATTTGGTAAAATTGGGCGTTTCCTCGCAGACGATCAAAGACTATAACAATTGCGTGAAAGACAACTCTATAAAAGCAATTAAGGACTATATTGAGGCTCATGGGCGACGAATTTATGATAAATTAAGTTATAAGCCTGGGATTGCAACTACTTATAAGGTAGTGCCCGTATAAAAAAACAATCCCCTACCTCCCTTTCAAAGAAGCTGAACGCTTATGTCCCGTCCGTCCCCAGAGGGGACTCCCCAAAACCAACCTCCCACATATACGCAATTTTTAATCTTTTGGGAGAGCAAGTCAGGTGTCGGATTTTTTATTGCTGGACTGTGGAAATTGTCTCTCTGTGGATAGTCCAATGGACTACCCACATCGTTTGGAAAACTATCTCAGGCAAAAAGTCCGGAAGTTTCCCACATTTCCCACAGCATTACTGAGGGGGCTCTCTCAAACAGCCCCCTTTAAATCAGCAATAAAAAATCCTCTGTCTACAAAGATCAAAAATTGCTTGTGCTGATATCAAAGGTTATTGATCTGTTGAACATTGTTTTATGCCTGCTTTTTATGCCCGGGCCAAATATCTCGGGCTTTTGTTGTTTAATAAAGGGGAAAAACAAAGTTTTTAAAAAAACAATGAAGATTTTAGGTGTTGTCTAAGTTTCTTGGTTCTCCTGTTATATCTATGAGATAAACAATAGCGAGGAAGAAATGAAAGTTTTATTGATTGGAAAAGGGGGTTGCGGAAAGTGTAATCAAGCAAAAGACATGCTGAAAAAGAAAAACATTGAATACAAATATCTTGATGTTAATACTGTTGATGGCATGGCAGAACTAACATATTACGGCGAAGATGGAAGGGTTTTACCTGTTATCGTGGTTAAGAATAAGGTTTTTAGAAGCGTAATAGAAGCTATTAAAACTATTCAAGGATAAAGCAATAATGGCAAAAGTAAATATAAAAGAAAAAGTCAGTGAAATATTAAAAAAGGCAGGGGAGATTGACTTAAAAGAATTCGCAAAAAAATTGGCGAATTTTCATAATTACAGCTTATGTAACTGTTTTATGATAATGATTCAAAGGGCTAATGCTTCGCAGTGTGCGGGATTCCATGCGTGGAAAAAACTGGGCAGGTATATCAAAAAGGGCGAAAAAGGAATTATGATCCTAGCTCCGAGAGAATATATCCCTAGAGAAATCAAGCAGGATGATACTCTTACAGACGAGCAAAAAAAAGAGCAAAAAAGAATTGGTTTTGTGTCTGCTTATGTTTTTGATATATCGCAGACAGACGGAAAGGAACTGCCTCCGACAACAGAAGTTGAAAAATGCGAGGTGTCTTATCAGAGTTTAAAAACAAAAGTAGAAAAGAAATATCCTGTTATTGAAAAAGCTATGGAGTATTTAAAAAGCGGGCAGACAAACGGAAAAGAAATCTTTTTAAATTCTATAAAAACAGAACAAGAAAAAGTGTGTGTATTATTGCATGAACTGGCACATATAGAGCTTGAACATGCAGGAATAAATAATCAGGTTAAAAATCCGTTGACGAAAGAGCAGAAAGAAACAGAGGCGGAATTACTGGCTTATATTACAGCATCTGGCATGGGAATTGAATACAAGGCAGAAAATTATCTTGCTTACTACAAGACAAAATTAAATTGGGATTTATTGAATAGACTGAATAAGGGTTATTTAAGAATGAAAAAGCTGGTAGCTGTTGTCTAAAGAGCATTGATTATCTGTTATATGTATAAGAAAAAGAAAACTCAAAATAGCCGAAGGGGGTTTGGAAAATGGACGCTTATTCAATTGACTTTCTTAAAAGTATGCTTAAGGCAAATTTTTGTGGAGTAAGAGCAATTGGTCGTAATACATGGGAAATTACTACAAATGAAGATAGAGGAATTGCTGATTATGACCATAGTCTTTTAGCGGAAAAACAATCATTAAAGCAATCAACAGATAAAATTATTAAGCTCAAAAATAAGCTCCGCAAAGAAAAAAAGGGACAATATGTATAAATTTGAAGTGGGTGATATGGCTAACGGAGTAAAAACAAGTAAAAAATACATGGAATCCTGTAATTACGTGACGGCTCTGGAAAGAGTGGTAGCAGACGCTAATCTTTATATTGAGCCCTGGGATGAAGAAGCAGAGAAACATATCAGAGGAGTTCAGGAAGTAAAATCAATAAAAATATAAAAACAAAAAAGCTAATAGCCATTGTCTAAAGGCTTTGGATTATCTGTTATATGTATAGAAGATAAACAATTAAGGGAGAATAGATACAATGGAAAAGACACTTGATGCAAGTATAAGTCTTCAGGTTAAAGACTTGAATCACTTAAAAACGTTAATACCAACTAAAACTGGTATATTTGCCGTAGCATTGAATTATGGGGTAAGGTCAACAAAGATTATTGCATACCATAAAGAGGTAGACAAATTTTATATTAGAAACCTTATAGACGAAAGCGAACAGTGTTTGAGTAGTGTCGAGATAATGGATAGTCAAAATACTATTATTGGAGACGCAATCGAAAAAGGAGCTTTGTGGTTTGAGGAATATGTTGGCGAATAAAAGCTTGAGACTTTTATAAGAGGAGGAAAAGAATGGGGGCTATATATAAAGTGTTAGAACTTGAAGGCAAACTTAGACAGTGTAAGGCAAAGAATTCGAGATGCAATACACAGATTAAAAAACTTAAAGAAAAAATAGAAAAATATAATAATTATCTTGAGTTTACAGGTTGCAAGTCGGATTTTAATGATTATGTTGGAACAACAAGCTTATAAACTGCTAATCAATGACATGCCTCACAAGGCATAACCGCACTTTCCTAAATTTAAAAAGATATTAAAAATTTCTATAGCCTATCTGGTCTTGTGTCTAACTTTGTTAATTTAACGGTTATATGTATAGAGGTAAAACAAAAAGGAGTAAAAGCTATGAGACATCAAAAGAACACGCTGGCACGAAAGAAAGTCATGCACAAGGATACCTTCAATCCGAAGGCAAAATCAAAGTATGCTAAGAAAAAAGTTCTGCAAAACAGGGGAATATATTTGATCAATTCTCCATTCTACGCTGGATAGTCTAACTGATGAGGCCTGAATAGCCGAAACACCTTCGGGCGTCTTAGATAATAATAAAATAGGATGAGAATTTACAATGTATGAAGAACAAGCGAAGCAATTTGCAATGACTGATTTGGGCTTAACAGAAGATGAGGCAGAGCAGGCGGTTGCAGACTTTTTGCCTGTAATTGATGGGGATTATTGTCAAGATTGCGGTTGCGAATTAATAGACGGAAAGAATTGTCAGGATAGTATTGATGATGATTATTGCAATGACTGTTGGGCTAAGTATAAAAACAAATAAGGGGAAATTGTTATGGGAAAAACAAAGATACATATTTGGGCGCAGATTGGTAAGGAAATAACTGAGTTGGCGGGAGACATAAAAAAGATGAAAAGGTTATTGGGGTTTCTAAAGTTTCTTAATAATCCTGAACCTTTACTAAAAAACATTAAAACGATGGGGTGAATAAATGCAAGTGGAAACTAGAATAAAAGTATCTTATATAACGACATTAGGAGACCACTTTGATAGTGAAATTTCAGAAAAAGACAGAGAGGAATTAACAGAACAACACATAAGAGACTATTGCAAAGAATATGCTCTAAATAGAAATGATGTCAAAATTCTAAGTTAGGGAATAAAACAAATAAAATAAGAGGGAGAATAACATGTATATGATACTCAGGTGGCGAGACGACGATAGTTATTTAACGTGTCAAAAAAATAATGATGGCTCTATTATGCTTTTTAAAACCCTCAAAGAAGCTGATAAGTATGCTAACGACCATCCTAAAACCAACGATATGAGAGTAATATCAATAGAGGCAGTGAAAGAATAAGTTAAGGATGAAATACTGGAAGAAGATTTATAAATAAGGTGTCTAAGTGGTTTATTGTTGCTGTTATATAAATAGAAATTAAAAGAAAGGAAGTTTGATTATGTATAAATATCTTGAAGAAACTTTTGATACATTTTATGAGGCTGTTCAGCAGTATCTAAAGTGGTGGGGTAATGGCGGGGGCTGTTACTCGCTGGAATGTCAGCTTAAGGATGTTGGTGATGAAAATATTACTAAAAAGGATTGGTTAAAACAGGCAAAAGATTTAATTAATGGATTAGATTATTGTTGCGCAGGTAAAGGAATTATGAGACTGCTGGATACAATAGATGTTGAAATTGTGGAAATTTGAAAGGGAAAGAAAATGAATAATATAAAAAGCCTATTACCATCAGATGTAAGAGTTTTAAGGGCTATTAATGCCACTGAAAACTATTTGGTTAATTGTAAGAACAAGCAGAAATTTACTAACTACGGATTGACTATTTATGGGTGTGAAAAAAGAAATTTGGGAGAATATAAAGAAATGCTTGGAAAAGATAAAAGAAAGTTAAACGGTAGATTGAGGGAGCTATATCTTTCAATATAACAAAGGAAGGGAAAATGAGTAAGGTAAAAAGATGTTGCAGAACCTGTAAATGCCTATTAAAGCAACACGATCAACATGTGTGTTATGAGGGCGGATTTTCCGAGATAGGTGATATTGATAGAAAGTTGACTATGAATGATTGTAATGCTTGGCAGGAAAAGAGTTTTAGTTTTTGGCTGTATGAGTATGCCTGTGATACTTGCCATTCAGTTTGGTATATGCAGGAAAAGATTAATAGACCATTAGATATTGACTTTGGATGTCCTCACGGTTGCGATGATGCAGGAAGATATGTTGGGAAAATGCAGGTTGAGAAATATAAATATAAAACAAAGCCGTCTAAAAGCAGAAAACTTGCTGTTATATAAGTAGAAACGAAAGGGGATATGTAATGTGGATTATAACATGGAGTATGACTTTATTGAGTATTATTGGCGTAATTCTAAACATTAAAAAGAAAAGGATCTGTTTTGTTTTATGGTCAATAACAAATGTAAGCTGGTGCATTTATGACTTTACAATTCAAGCATATGCACAGAGCTTTTTGTTTCTTGTATATCTAGGATTGTCTATATGGGGAATCTTTGAATGGAAAAAGGAAAGAATAAAACAATAGGAGTAAAAAGCCATGAAAATGACTGTAAAGAAAGAAAATCTAATTGATGCGCTTGCGTATTGTAGCGGAGCTGCAGGTAGCAAAAGGAATACTCTACCCGTTTTGGAATGCGTAAAGATGTCTGCAAAAGAGGGAAAACTGGAGTGTGTAACAACTGATCTTGAAATAACGCTGGGGAAAAGCGTTGAGTGTGAAGTAGAAAAAGAAGGGACTATCCTTGTTTTACACAGAGATTTATTTGGCTTGGTAAAAGAGATTGATGTAGAAATGATCAGCCTTGAAGTAGAGAAAAAAGACACGGAAGAAGAAAAAGAAAAAACAGGTGTGCTTTTGCTAAAAACCGATAAGGGCAAGTATAGATTGCCGTTAGCAAAGGTTCAGGATTTCCCAAAGATTGAAAAAGTAGAAGCGAAAACAAGTCTGGAAATAGATATTAAAGAAGTGCTTCAGAAAACTATGTTTGCAGTGTCTAATGATGAAATAAGATATGCTCTAAACGGAGTGTTTTTTGATGGCGAAAATGCCGTTGCGACAAATGGGATTCGACTATCAGTAATACCCTGTAGTCTAATACCCTGTAGTCTAAGTGAAACAAGCTGTATTGTGCCTACAAACGCCTGCAGGGAAATTGCGAAGATTGACGGAAAAGCAGAGGTGCAGATAACAGATAAAAATATCTTATTTAGAAATAATGGATCATATATTAAATCAAGGTTGGTAGAGGGGAAGTTCCCGGATTACAAGACGATAATTCCAAAAAACGATTGTAAAATAAAAATAAACAGCGAGGAATTGGTAAACGTACTTAAGAGAATGAAGCTGATCGATGAAAGCGCAGTAGAAATTGCTTTTGGAAAAGACAGTGTTGTATTTAAAAATGGGAAAGAAGGGAAAACAGCTAACGAAGAAATGGTTATTAAAAATGAAGAAGAAAAGAAGTTTGCTATAAATCCTGTTTTCTTAATAGAAGTATTGAAAAGAGTAAGCGGAGAGGTTGTTTTTGAATTAGGGGAAGACGCAAATTCCCCAATTGTAATTAAAAAAGATGATTTTACCCATATCATAATGCCTGTCAAGCTTTGATTAGAAAAGTTGAGCGCGCTCAACTTTTAAAAAACAAGTGTTTAATAGGGTCTCTGTGAGACTGCTTTTTGTTTATAAGTAAGTCAGAAGTTTTTTAACAGTCCAGTCTAAAGTTTTTCCTAAAGCTGTTATATAAGTAGAAGAACAAACAACAGAGGGAGTTTAGATATGGCATCAAAAGTAATTAAAAAACTAGAATCCAAAGACCAAGCATACGCCTTTTATATCTTCCAGTTAAAAGAAAAACACAGACATCTTGAAGATATAGCAAACATAGGTAAAGACTTGAAAAAATTAGAGAAAGATTACGGGTTTAAAAAACCGAATATAAGTTTAGATTTCTATGTGGAGGTGTAAAGATGAGCAAATATCAAAGAATTTGGATCCATTTAATATGTATAGCTAAAGCCGGACATTTAGTTTGGCACATTAAGGGCATATTGAGGGAATTCTTTGCCTAAAACTTTTTAAATAGGGGTTTTGAAAATGGTTAATCAAATGGAATTGTTTAGAGAAAATAAGGTAATGCCAGGCACAAATGGCGTGAGTTATGTTCCTGTTAAAGAAAAAAGCGCGGAGGACAAAGAGCTTTCTTATCTGAGTGATCTGGAAAAAGCTGAGTATCTGTGGGATATGAGGGCTTGGAAACAATACAAAGACCAGGCAGAAGTTGAGGATTACGTTAACGAGCCTACGAGCAAAAACAATGGCCATTCTATGTGGTGTGTGGAGAGATTAAAGGAGCTAGGTGTTGTAAAGAATAAAATAATCCAGGTAATAATGAAAAATCCTTATATCCAATACAAAAATCGGTTAGTCGCTTGTATGGCGGGAGAAACCTGCCCAAAATTTGAGAAGTTTAAAAGTTACTCTGAATGTGGTTGTGAAAAATGTCAATAGAAGATTGTCTAACTTTTTCAGAAAAACTGTTATACATATAGAAAGGGGGTCGTGATGATTTGTATAGGAATTTTGGCTTTAATTATTCTGGGAATAGATATTTATTTAAACGATCAAGAGGATCTTGCTGAGTTGTGTCTTTGGATAAAACGAACTACTGGATCTTTGAAAGCAAAATTAAGAAGTCAAAAAAGAAGAAATATTAAGAAAACTATAAGAGGGAGTGCGATATGGCAATCACAGTTAAAGAAATAAAAGAAGACGATATAAGTTTGGGACGTCATTTTGCAATCTGGAGTGGATGTGATTGCAGATTTATGGATTATGATGGATTGGGTTTTTCAAGAGATAGCATAGAGGATTATGTTAAGAAAAATCCATTTCCGGAAGATGAATATTACAGCGAAGGTGACATGATTTGTGATTTTACAAGTGCAGATGGGAGTGTAACCTTGCGTTGCGAGAAGGAAGAAACGGCGGATTGGGTTGCTGATATGATCAATGCTTTGCTTTGATGCTAAAAGGGTTAAAAAAGTATTTGCTAAGCAGGGGGAGTTGTTTGCATGAAAGCGACAAAAACCAGGTAATAAGAGATATAAAAACAAAAGGAAATGAGAGATGAATCGAATAGATTTTACTGTCAGGCAAAAGGGGGAATATAATAGATATTGTTATTATAAAGGGTTTGATGGTGAAAAACATATGTGGACTAAAAAGTTAAAAGAAGCAGATTTATTTCTGGATGCAAATACAGCTTTTGATTTTAAAGATAAATTAAAATTTAATAGTCCTCGTGTTGTGGCAATAATTACAAATGGAGAAAGTAAGATTATAAAAGTATTTAAACCTACAAGAAAGAAATACTATGTTAAGCAATCGCAGAAAGATTAAAGGGTAAAAATGAAAGGTGATAGCAAGGTGAAGATAGAAAACTATTCACCATATCCGGGGTTTTTAGACTTGAGAGACTATGAATTACCTAAAAGAGATTTTATGCGATGGTGGAAAGTTCAAGACATGCTGGCTCATATGCAAAAAAGAGCGGAATATTTTAAGAAATACCATCCTGCCCAATGGCAAAAAGCACAAGAAATATCAGCGGAATATAACATGATAATTATGGACTTGAAAGTTAAAAGAAGACTAGGGCAGGGAGTGCTAGGAATATGAGATATTGGGTTGATCTTAAATACAAAAAGTTCGACGTAGTTCGCTATAGTGATTATTTTTTACCGGGACTGATCCCTCAACACGTATTAGATATGATGCTGGCTGATTATGTTGATGAAGAACTGGGTTTGTGTGCAGCATGTGAGGAACTACATTGTAAATGTCATGTAATAGAGTGGGAGACGGGTAGAAAGTTCTGCCCAATTTTATTTCACGATGTTGTGAAACCTAAGTGGGCAATATCGGAGTTAGTGTGATTTAAGGTAGTAATAATTAGCGGAGTGGATTGTTCTGTCCTGGCGTTTAGCCAGGTGATACAGCACAAAAAGAAAGCAGAAAAGGCAGGGTAAAATTTTATTTATCTTGTCTTTTTTTATGTCTAAAACTCGCCATTCTCCTGTTATATCTATAGAAAAAGCAGAGGGGGGGAACATGCTTGTATTTGATTGTAAGGGCGGGAAGGGAATTAATATCAACGGGAAAGATTACTTTCTTATAAGAGGCTATACCAGAAATTACGATGATTTTATTTTTCTCCAGGTATCAGGAAACACGTCTCTTAGAAAAGAAGATCTACCAAACAAAGATTGGGATGTCTTTGTAACAAAAACCGCAGGGCAAAGAGTTTATACGGCATATAGAAAACCGTATTTTAATTATGGGACAACAAAAGCAGACGTAACATTATGTTATATAGGCGCGTCTACACAAGGCAGCTACTTTATAGCGTTAAAAGATATCGCAAGAATATATAAATTGGTAGTTAGTGACGAGGTGCTATTTGAGAGAGCTGGTTGTGAGGAAGTTGTAAATAGCCGGGGATTAGAAAAATTAAATGATAAGGGAATCTTAGACGTTGACGCAGTTACGGTGCGATATGACAACTGGTACATGAAAGAAAGCAGAGCTAAAGAGTTGATTTTTAGGGAAGAAGATACAAACGATGTCTAAATACGTTTGTTTTGCGGTTATATAGATAGAAAAAAGGGAGTGTGAAATATGAGTGATTTGGCTGTATTAGAAAAAGAAAGTTTTACTGATGATGATTTGGGCTTTTCAGGAAGAAAGGCAAATAAAAATGTTGCCAGCTTTCATCTACTGGGAAAAAGTAAACATCAGCAGTACTTTACATCTTTAGGCTTGTCAGAGGCGATTTTCAAAGGGCTGTTGCCGGCTATTGATGAAGACAAAATTGAAAAAGTAAAAGTTCTAGATCCTACTTGTGGTTCGGGAAGATTGCTGGTTCCATGGAATAAGGCAGGAGCCAAAGTAATAGGCATAGAACTGGACAAAGAGGCTGGCACAGTAGCAAGAAGATTAATCGGCAAACAGAATGTAAGAATAGGGGACTTGCTGGATTATAAAAGCCTTATTCGAAGTAATTTTGATGTTGTTGTTACTAATCCGCCTTTTGGCATTTATTGGGATATAGAGGGGAAAAACATTTCTTTCAATACGGGCTGTTACGGCAATTCTATTGAAAGCCAATCAGCAACGCTTGAAATTGCAATAAACGCTTTAGACTCTCCGGGGCTTTTGGCAGCAATAGTGCCGAGTTCTATGTTTGAGAATCAAAAAGATAAGAAAATAAGAGACTATTTGTTCGAGCATTTAAACTTTCTATTAAAAGCAACGATAAGCAATAGCTTTAAGGCTGAATATGGGATTGATGTCAAGGTTGATCTCTTAATAGCCAAAAGAGAGTATCAATACGGCAATGAAAATGTGAACGATTGCAGAAAGGTTGAAGTAGATGTTAAGGAAAAACACTGGAAAGAGTATTTAATCGGACAAATACAAGGAGTGATAGGGGAGCGAGATATTAAAATAAATAACCCATACTCAGATAAAATTGAAATACCATTTATAGAGAATGTAAAACCGATAGAAACCTCAAATAGATTAAGTATCACAAAAAGAGGGATAACAACTGATAATGCAAGCGCAGGAGCCCTGGGCGCTTTTTGCAATAAAGTATTAGAGGATTATTCGCCGGTTCTAGGTACCAATACGGGCATTCTTGATGCTTATGTATCAAAACCAGCTTTATTTGTGAGAGGAATTGACGAGGGAGAGGGAATTTTAAAACGGCTGGGATTTAATGTAGAGATAAAAAAGACTGATAGATTGCAAATTGCGAAAGAAAAAAAGAAATACGATTTTTTAACAACACCAATTTACAGGCCGGAAGTACATCAGCTTTTAGGTTACTACTTAAACAAAGAATACAGGGCAAAAGAAACGATCAAGGACAAAGACGGGAACGTAATATTTTTAAAAGATAAGAAATACAAGCTCTGGCCGGAATGGAAAAGAAACAAGGAATTAGTTAAGGTTGAGGGCGCCAGGGACAGTAAGGGAAAAGAATATAGTATAAAAACAGAACTTGACAGAGGATATCTGGCAATCTCTGTTGATACGGAACAGGGCAAAAGGACTTATAATGAGATAAACAAAGAAGAAATTAGCGAGTTTATAAAAGCATTCTCTCTTCCGGACATCCAGGATATAGAGGGGAAATACAGTAAACAATTAGAGGGCAATAAAAAGAAATTAGAAAAACAGGCGCCGTTCTTATTTGAATATCAAAAAGAGGATATAGCGCGCCTGGGTCTAAAGCCTTTCGGGTATCTTGGATATGATATGGGCGGCGGCAAGACAATATCTGCTGCAGCCTGGGCAAAATTAAGAGGATATAAACGGTGTTTAGTGGTTTGTCAAAGTTCGTTAGTGAGTAATTGGAAGAATGAGCTTGAAAAATTTGACTATAAAGTAATCAGGTTAATGACGCACAGAACAATAGACAAGCTCATAGCGGAAAAAAGAGCGGGAATAAAGCAGGAAGAAACAACTTTTTATATTACAAGTTACGAATTTCTGTCTCTTGATACAAAAAGAGAATATGATCCGTGGGATTGCCTCGAATACGATAACGATGGGGATGTATACAGAGAGACAAGGGGAATAACCTCTCATGTATGCCCTGATTGTCATAAAAAGTTCGCTGCAAAGATAAAGGAATGTCCAAAATGCAAAGAAGATGTTCTGTGGACAGGCAACGTTTGCAATAAGTGCGGATATGTTGCTTATTCTTACACGCCAGAACACAGAAGCTATCCGGCATATAAGCGGATAATAAAACTTTTTGAGGCAGTGATTGTTGACGAGGCGCAGATGGCAAAAACAAAGAATTCAGGCAGAGGAAAAGCGGTCAGGGCATTAAAAAGCAAAGGAAAGCTAATTTTAACAGGTACGTTGATGAAAGGGTATATAACAGACATATTCTGGAATATAGGCTGGACTTTGGGATTTGATAATCCGTTATTCTATTATAAATATCGGGGCGGATCTAAAAAGTTTTTAAACGAATTCGGCACTTTTAAATTTGTAACCAAGCAGTTTGAAGATACGCTATCAGAGGGCAGAGCTAAAATAATTCCCGAGGTGAGCAATCTAAACAGGTTTTGGCGGATAATGGCTCCTTTTATGGTCCGGCGGTTAAAAGACGAAATGGTGGAATTGCCGGAAAAGAATAAAAAGATTATTTTTCTGGATATGGATAGAGAGCATGAGAACTTATACGGCGCGTTTGAAGAATGGGCCAGGGAGAGAATAAGAAAGGCTATGCTTATGGCAGGCGACGAGAAAGAGGTAAATATTGGCAAAATATCCGGTGCGTTATGGAAGCTGAGATTTGCGGCTACGGTCCCAACTGCTAAAAATTATCTTTTAGACGAAAGAGGACCAAATATGGTTTTGCCTGAATGGAGCAGCTGGAATAAGGTTGACAAGATTATTGAACTTGTAAAGGAAATTAAAAGAAAAGGGGAGAAGTGTATTATCTTTTCCGGATTACGGCCAATGGTGTCAGAAATCACAAAGAGGCTAAGAAGAGATTACATAAGACATATGGCAATATTAGCAAGTCACAGTACAAGCAAAAGGTTTGATATGATTCAGGACTTTGCTAACGACGAGGATAGTGTTGCGATTGTAGCAGGGTTAAACGTTTTAAATAGGGGATTCAATATTACGTGCGCAAATAATGTGATTATTGCAGATCTGGAATATAGCCCTGAAAGCACATTGCAAGCAGAGGATAGAGCGCACAGAACTGGCCAGGACAAGCCGGTGAATGTTTACTATCTTTTATCAAAGGGAACGATTGACGAGGATATGTTTGAAATAATAAGCAAAAAACAAGCAGCAATAGAAAATGCCATTGACGGAAAGGCGGTACATGCAGACGTTGCAAAGTTGCTTGAAAATGCAGGGGACGTTCGATTGAAGATTGCAAAGAGGCTTTTAGAAAAACCAAAAGCAATAAAAATCAAGGTTGCTGAAAAAATAGATGTAACTGTTAAAGAGGAAAGGATTGAAGAAGAAGCAGAGAAAGAGGTTTTTATTGTGACAGGTGGTAAGCAAATGAGCTTCGGGTTTGCAAATGTCTAAAATCAAAAGTTTATCTGTTATATAGGTGGAGAAACAAAATTATGAGTAAATACGGAAAAGAATATCAGTTATATCTTGAACGATTAGTAAAGACAGCACGAAATGGAAGATGTCTCGCAAACACATACGGAAGTTGGCTAAAATCAACAGAGGGGAAACATTGTGTAAAACTTAGAAAAAATAAAGACAAAAAGCGAGATGAGAGATGGCAAATAACATTGTCTAAATTAGATAAGCTAGATATAAAACACATGTTGGGGGAAAATGAAAATTGAAGTTGCGGGAATAAGAGACAAGGAAAAGGGGTGTTTGCTTTATGTAAATGGGCGCAAAGTAATTCACCAGGCAAAACACTCTCCGACAGGTATGGAATGGGGCTATGGTGGTTCTGGTCCTGCAGATACAGCAAGAAGTGTTCTTATGATGGTCCTTCATGGAAACAAGGTAACTAATATGCTCTATCAACAATTTAAGTGGGATTTTGTGGCTAAGTGGCGAGGAGATAAGATTAAGGAGATAATAGATTTAGGGCAATGGCTAAAAGAGCAGAAACAAGGTCTTAATAGCAGTTTGTAAAAACAAAATGTGTAACGGAGAAAGAGCAAATTATTTATTGACAGATAAAATTTAATGCATTACGATGAATGTCGTAACGATGAATGTCGGAAAGGAGACCGTTAATGAACCCCTTTAGATTTGGCACTATAGTAACAGGTACCTATTTTGTGAATAGAGTTGACGAGATAAAACAAATTACCTCTGATATAAAGGCGAATCAGCATATAATATTGATTAGTCCCCGTCGGTATGGTAAGAGTAGCCTTATAAATAGGGTTATAGAGGAGAACAAAATAACGTCATTCCATATTGATTTAGAACTAATTACGGACGAGATAGATCTTGCTAATTTCTATGTCAGAAAAGCATTGTCGTTAAGCCGATTCGAGAAAATGAAACATTATTTAAAAAACTTAAGAGTACAACCTTCTATCCAAATACAGCCGGAGAAAGACGAAATCTCTATATCATTCAGTGCCGAAGACAAGAATGTTTCCGCACTTTTATCGGATAGTCTTGAACTTCCTGAGATTATTGCTAAAAACATGAAAAAAAAGATAGCAATAATATTTGATGAATTTCAGGAAATACGTAGGATTTCTCCTATGCTTGAAAAGAAAATGAGAGGAATATTTCAACACCATCAGAATGTAACATATATCTTTATAGGAAGCCAGGAAAGCATGATAAGAGAAATATTCCAGGATAGGAATAATCCCTTTTATAAATTTGGTCGCCAGATGGTCTTGAACAAGATCCCAGAGTCTGAATTTTTGGATTTTATCGTACAGCAGTTTAAGTTGCAACAAATTGATGCCGAAGGAATAGCAAAAGATATCTTGAGATTCACAGATTGTCATCCATATTATACTCAGCAACTATGTCATGAAATTTATATACTAAATGAAGATAAAACACTAAAAATAGAGATAATAGAGAAAGCGGTTAATCAAATCACAACAGAGCATCATTCAGATTATTCACAATGGTGGAATAATCTGGATAATACAGAACGAAAAGTTATTATTGGTATAGCCTCCGGCGAACACAACCATACATCACGAAATTTTATTAAAAAATACGGAATTAAATCATCGAGCACTTCGAGCAGCGCTGTGGGGAGATTAATTAATTCTGGGGTAATTGTGAAAAAAAGAGACGAGGGATTTGAAATAGAAGATCCTTTTTGGAGAGTATGGATTTTAAAAAATAGGGAGCAATAAAAAGTAGAAATTAAAAAATAAAGAAAGGAGAACCAATGAAGGGGAAAACAGAAATTTTGTCAGAAGGGGATTATAAAATCCAAGCGATCTGCTATTGGGTTGTTACCTCTGTGTTTTTCATATTAGCATCAGTAAATATTTTATACTATAATTCAACACATGGAATGATTTGTCTCGCAATCGGTGCAATGTTCTATCTACGTTTGGGCACCCTTAAAGAGAATTTCGTCATTTATAAAAAATTAAGCGAAATTGAAAAGGGAAAATAGAACTAAATTTTGACTTTTAGCAAAGGAGAGTAAGTTATGCAAAGCGAAAAAAGCAAAAAAAGATATACGGTTATATTCCCAGCATTAATGTTAATAATAGGGATAACATTGGTATGTTGGATATTGTTTGGTCTCGAAGAGAAAAAACCTTTGGCGGTAGCAGAAGCCATAGAGACCTTGCAGTCGGCGGTGAATAGATATTATGTTGCAAATAACGTATGGCCTGCAGATATGGCAACCCTACAGGCTGCTGGGTATTTACCTGCCAGCTTTTTAAAGACTACCCCTTGGGGAGGAGTCTATTCTATTGGTGTGAATAGTGCTGATCCACAAAAATTTGATATTCGCCTTAGTCTCCCATCGTCTGCAGTAGCTAAGCTAACCACAGTACCTTTGGATAAGCGGTGGGAATCTACGACAGCATGGTGGCTCCCAGTAGCGCTTTTCTTGGGTATGTGCTTTATGGGATATTTCCTGCTGATTTATCCAGGTGTCCTGAATTGTTGCTCGCGAGAAAGGAAGAAAAAAATACATAAGGAGTGCTAGGGATATGGAATTATTAAATGCAATACGTAAATTAGAAAAAGAAGGTTGGAAACGATTTTCAAATAACCGAGCACCTAATACTAAAAAAAATCTAAAAAAATATGATTTTTGTACTTATGGGATATTATTGTTTTATAGATTAAAAAACCAGGGATAAAATAGTGAAGTTGAGCGCGCTCAACTTTTAATATAGGCTTTAAAACGAAGAGTGGAAGACAGGATAATTTGTCCTGTCTTTTTTTATGTCTAAATTTATTTTTCTACGGTTATATCAATAGAGAAAATTATTTTAATATAGAAGGAGGAGCTATCGTGATTATAAGTCCAAGCAAGCTCAAGAAATACGCAAAGGAAATCAATCCTAATATGCGAATTTCAAAAAGATATATTATTGGGCTGGAGATATATCTCCAGGACAAAATAGAAGGTCATGTCAAGAGAAATAAGGGGAAAAAGACACTTTTAGATGATGTCTTTTTGGGATTACCGGCAAGAAAAAAATAAAAAGAGGAGGGATTTGAAATGATGAAATGGTTTATATGCCCAGATGAGGGCAAAATAGAGCCTTGTGAGTGTCTAAAAGAAGGTGGGTGCCGTATGGGAGATCGTTGCGCTTCCAGGTCGACCTTGAAATTAGCAAGCAGGCAAAGAGAATGGAAGGGAACTCCTAGCACAACACAGATGATTAATGGAACAATGTTGGCTTTTCTGCAGTTAACTGTAGATTATGGGCTGTCTATAGATCAAATGGCATTCAGGTTGTTAGGAACAAGCTCCCATGCGAAATTGGAAGTAGAAGATGAACTTTCGTTGCTTGAGCAGAAGTTTGAGCAAGATGGGCAAAGTGGGATCGCGGATTTTGTAGAAACAGAAAATGGGCTGTCAATACTTGGGGATTATAAAACATCAGGAAGCTTTAAGGTCTCAAAGGCATTGGGTTTCTATAAAAAAACAATTTTCACAGGGGAATATTATAAGAGTGGAGAAAGAAAGGATGAGCCCAAGACAAAAAAGATTCTGGTCCAGGAACCAGATAAGGTTGACATGCGGGAATGGGAATTGCAGCTGAACAGATACCGTCTCTTTGTAGAAAGTAACGATATAAAAATAAATCGCATAAAGATTGAGGCGATTGTTCGAGATGGTGGAACTATTGCAGCTAGAAGCAGGGGTGTGGATAAAAATCTTTATTATTTTGATGTAAAAATTCTACCTGATGAGGAGGTGAGAGAATATTTCAAACAGAAACGGGACGCGCTTTTAAAAGCATTGGCAGATGGGAAATGGGATGAGCCGTGCAAGGAAGAAGAAAGATGGGGAAACGGAGACAAGAAACCTCTAAGGTGTTTATTCTACTGCCCTGTAAACTTTGCGTGCCCCTTCTATAAGGAACTTGTTGTTGATAAGGAAGATGATGTGGAACAAGAGAAGATAGTCAAGGTGGCATAAAACAAGAAATATAATAAAAACAAAAGGAGGGTGTGTTATGATCAAGGGAATAAGCGATGTAAGAAGGTGTCCGAGACTGGGTTATATTCGATTAGGGCTAAAAGGGAAGACCGAAAGTGGTAAGGAATATCCAAAAGAAGTAGATTATTTCATTTTAGAGCCTCATACGGGAAGCAAGACAGACGATAAAAGACTGCTGGAAGAATTTTATGCTCTATATGGAGAAAAACCGAAGTCTATCAATGTAATGTTCCCTCCAACTGATAGAGATCGCTTTTTCCCGCAGTACTACAAGAGATATGGTACAAACGCAGGATTAAAGTGTAAAGGAGACGGAGAAAGAGCGGTATGTGTTTCAAGAGAGGATGCTGAGGGACTAGAGGTTATTGGTAAGTCAGATTTTGGGCAGTTAGTAGTAAAGTGTTTGGGGCCGGAATGCCCGTATCAAAAAGGGCCAAAAACGTCTTGTAGAAGGTTGGCCTGTCTGCAAGTGCTATTGCCTGAGCTGTCAATGGGAGTGTTTCAGTTGAATACGTCCTCGTATCACTCTATTGTAAACGTAAATTCCGCTTTGGATTGGATACAGGGGTTGTGTGGCAGGTATTCTATGATTCCAATCGCGCTGAGAAGGGTGCCGCAGAAGATACAACATAGAGGGGCAATGAGAATACATTATATTTTAAAAATAGATCTCAACAAGAGCCTTTCAGAACTGCAAAAGCTGGGTCTTATTGCACCTGAAAAAGCAACGTTGTCATTTCCTGAAGTAGATGATAGAAAGGATACGGTTCTCTATACAGAGGCGAATAATGGAGAAGACGAGAATGGTGCTAAGAAAGCAGATACAATCTCCAAGGATGACGTTAATAAGGCAGATAAGGCGGGCTCTCATTCTCAGACAGAACAAAATAATGGAGACCTAAAGTTGAATGACGTGTCTGACGTTAAAGAAGACAAACAAAAGATAAAAAACACCCAGGAACCCACAGTAGAAAAAGAGCAAAAAGAAAAACCTGATCAGGGGAAAAAGAAAGATAGCGAAAAAGAGGAGGTAGTTATTTCTGAAGATGTTCTTGACCAAAAATTAACTTTTGGAATTCATAACGGGAAAACATGGAAAGAAGTAGCAGAAATAGACCTGGGATATATTGACTACATTGCGAAGGGAAAAACAGACAACAGTGAGACAGCAAGAAAAGTGTTGGTGTTTCTTTCTAAAAAGGCGAATGGGCAAACTGAAGACAAAAAGATAGAGGTTGAAGAAAAAGATGTTAAATATGAAAGTTTGTTGACGAGAGTAAAGGGTTTTGAAAAGATACTTGGGAAGAGTGTTGCAGATGAAGCAAGAGAAGCGTTGCATTATGGAGAAATAGAAACTTTGACGATGGATGAATTAATGAATTTGAATGGTGTTTTGGATAAATGTTCACAGCAAGAGAAACTTGTTGCCGCATAGGGCCAAAAGACGGCTAAAAACATATAAGAAATATGGAGAATAGTAAAAAATGGATGATAAATTTAAAAAAGAGGTTGATGACCTTGAAAAAGAAATTAATTTGAAGCATTTCGCAAAATGGATGACAAAGCATTTAGAAAAAGCAAAAAACGATATGATACCTATGCGCGATAAGTGGGGAAAGATGATTTCTTTTTGTTTGAGGTCAATGAAACGCTTGGCACTTTTATTTGAGGGGAAACTAGAAGATAAAAACGATGCAATGGTGGATGAACTGATAATAAAAGAAATCAAGCTGTTCGAACGAGGCTTAAAAAACATTAAAAATCATATTAAGGATCCTAACAAAAAGAGGGGATGAGATGAAACTGGAAACAGCCAAAAAAATAGCGCATGATTTTATGGAGCAGATATCCCCCTTTTGCTTGAGGACTGAAAGCGCAGGATCCGTAAGGAGAGGGGAGTTAGAAATTCAGGATATAGACATCTGCGCAATCCCGAAAGCCTTGTTTGGATTAAAAACCGTTATGGACCGGCAGCATTATATAAAGGGCAGATTCCCCTCAAGAAATTCTCAGATTAAATTTAAGGGTGAGAAGATAGACATCTTCTGGTGTAGCCGGGAAAACTGGGGGAATACCTTCTTAATCCGGACCGGCCCGTGGGAATTTAGTAAATGGATCATGGGAACTAAAACCAGAGAAGTAGGACTGAGACAAAGAGAAGGTTATCTCTGGAGAGGGAATGAAAGATTGAGTTGTCCCAAGGAAGCTGATGTCTTCAAGTTATTGGAAATGGATTTTATAGAGCCGAAAGATCGAGTTTTTGGAGAAATTACGAAACAAGGCTGCCTGTAAAATTATGAGAGGAGCTAGACAATGACACGAGTAGCGTTTAGAGAGGAGCTTCATTTAAGCAAAGCCAATACGGCAAAGCTAGAAACAGTGAATGAAATAATTGAGGACTATGCACAGCAGGGATATAGACTTACTTTAAGACAATTATATTATCAGCTTGTATCAAGAGATATTATCCCAAATGTCCAAGCTGAGTATGCAAAATTAAGCACTTTGCTTGTGAATGGTCGCATGTCAGGCGTTGTTGATTGGGATGCTATTGAAGACAGAATTAGAATACCGTTTTTGCCATATTGGGTTGCTGGTATTGAAGGCGCTATAAATGATACAATTACACAATACAGACTGGATAGACAGAAAGAACAAAAAGTTTATATTGAGTTATGGGTTGAGAAAGATGCTTTAAGCGGGGTGCTAAAAAGAATTACCTCTCATTATCATATTAAATTGATGGTTAATAGAGGATATAGTTCTTGCACAGCAATGCACGATGCTTACGAAAGATTAAGAAGATATGAAGATGAAGAAAAACAAACTTGTGTTTTATATCTTGGGGATCATGACCCTTCAGGGCTTGATATGATTAGAGATGTAAGAGAGCGATTAGAAGAATTTGGAGTTTATCCGGAGGTTAGGCATATAGGTTTAACAAAAGAGCAGATAGAAAAATTTAGCCCTCCTCCAAATCCAGCAAAGATAACAGATCCGCGCGCAGGTTGGTATATACAAAAGCATGGAAACTCTTCATGGGAAGTTGATGCTCTTGATCCAAAAGTTTTACATCAATTAGTTAGAGAAAACGTTGAAGAGTTGATTGATATGGATTTATTCAAATCTCAGTTGAAACAAGAAAGTCAAGATAAAAAGGCGTTGCGAGTAGCAGCAGAGAAAATTGTTAATGGACTAGACAGGTAGGGCTATTTATGGAGAGAAAGGGAAATGACACATAAAAATTTAGAACTATTAAATTCCTCTCAAAGAGAAGCTGTTATATACAAAGACGGCCCTCTTTTGATAGTTGCCGGGGCGGGAAGCGGCAAAACAAGGGTTTTAACGCACCGTGTAGCATATCTAGTGGAAAGCGGCATTAAACCGTATAATATTCTCGCCTTAACATTCACAAATAAAGCTGCTGGGGAAATGAAAAATAGAATTATATCTCTAGTGCCAGGGGTTTCATATAGCAGCTTTTGGTTAGGCACGTTTCACGGAATATGTCTCAGGATCTTAAAAGCTGAATCGAAATTACTTGGGAGCTTTAAAAATTTTATTATTTATGATGAAACAGATCAGATAGCATTGATTAAAGAATGCATAAAGAATTTGAATTTAGACGAAAAGAAGTACAAGTCAGGAATTGTTTGTGGAAAAATAAGCAGAGCAAAAGACGATTGTATTGGCCCAAAAGAGTATCTTGATATGGCTGATAATTTTTATCAGCAGCTCATGGCCAAAATTTATAAGAAATACAATGAACGGCTGCGAGAAATAGGCGCTCTGGATTTTGGAGATCTTATTTCTCACACAATATTTCTTTTTAAGAAATATCCTGACGTGCTTGAAAAGTACCGGAACAAATTTCAGCACGTACTTGTAGATGAGTACCAGGACACGAATCATGCGCAGTATATATTTTTGGAACTGTTAACAGTGGGGAAAAAGAACATTGCTGTTGTTGGGGATCCTGACCAGTCAATTTTTGGCTGGCGGGGAGCGAATATTTCAAATATTATGAATTTCGAAAAGGATTTCCCAAATGTAAAAACAATAAAGCTTGAAGAAAACTATCGCTCTACGCAGGCAATATTGTCATCAGCAAACAATATTATAAAAAACAATAGGGAAAGAAAAGAAAAAGTGCTCTGGACAAAAAACATACAAGGCGATATGCCGATATATTGTAATAATGAAGACGATCTTGAAGAAGCAGAATACGTTGCGGGGCAGATAGAAGACTTCTTAAGTCAGGGGGGAACATGTAAGGACATTGCTGTCTTTTATCGCATTCATTCGCTATCAAGGGTAATTGAAGACGCGCTTAGGCGAAGAAGCATACCCTATGTGATAGTAGGGGGTGTGAGATTCTACGATCGCAAGGAAGTTAAGGATATACTGGCTTATTTGCGGGTTATCTCCAACCCAAATGATGTCATAAGCTTAAAAAGAATTATCAATTTGCCCGCAAGAGGAATTGGGGATGTTTCGTTGAAAAAGATAGAGGATCGTTTGGATTCTCGGGGTGTATCTTTGTTTAATGCATTATCTGAATTAAACAACATAGATATCCCTATAAAGACGAAAGAAAAAATAAGCGCTTTTGTTGGCTTTATAAGAAAGCATCAGTGTTTTGAGGGCAGTTTGGCGGAAATGCTAAAGAAATTAATTGAAGATTTAGATTATTTTAATTATTTAAAAAGACAAGATTTACTTGGGACAGAAGAAAGAATCGAGAATGTAAGGGAGCTTATATCGGCGATAGCGGAATATGAAGAAAACGGCGAGTCTCCTGCCCTGGCAGAGTTTTTAGAACAAGTTGCGCTCATTTCCGATATTGATAACTGGGATAATAAAAGCAATGCTGTAACATTGATGACGCTTCATAGCGCAAAGGGGCTGGAATTTCCGGTTTGCTTTATAATTGGTATGGAGGAGGATATATTGCCGCATAAGAAACTATCAACGGGCGAAAGCGATATAGAAGAGGAGCGAAGACTTTGTTATGTGGGTATGACAAGAGCACAGGAAAGATTATATTGCTCTTCGGCAAAGAGAAGAAGGATCTATGGCCGCTGGCAGGATATGAAAACATCGCGATTTGTGGAAGAGATGAAAACAGTGGGAAAGATAAAGTGACCAACAAAAAGTTGAGCGCGCTCAACTTTCATTATAAGCTTAGAAACAAAAATGCTCTTTTCTCCTATTTAAAACAATAAAAGCTATACATAAAGACATATAAGCTTTTAAAATATCTCTTGACAAACAAAAAATGGTATATTAGTATTGTGTTCAGGTAAATATAGGAGTGCAAAATGCAAAAAGACGGGATAGAATTAAATGCAGATGCTTATAAAGTAGATCAAGCTGCGAAGGTTTTAGATCTAGGAGAAGATACAATAAGGCGATATATACGAGAGGGAAAACTTGAAGCTAAGAAAGTAGGGAAAGAGTGGTATATATCGAGGCCTGCTTTGGAAAAACTCATTGGCCTGAAAAAATAAAACAAGGGACTAAAACAATGAGAACCATTGCATTTGCTAACCAAAAGGGTGGCGTTGGTAAAACAACATCCACAGTTAATCTTGGGGCGGGCTTGGCTGAAAATGGGAAAAAGGTCCTATTGGTGGATCTGGATCCTCAAGCAAACTTAACTTATTCTCTCGGCATAAAGGGTCATGAACTAAAAGAAACAATTTATGATGTTTTTAAAAACGGGAAGGACATAGAAAATATAATTATTAAAAGGAATAACTTTTTTGTGGCGCCAACAAGTATAGATCTTTCAGGGGCAGAAATAGAGTTGGTAAGCATTGCCGGGAGAGAGCTGCTTTTAAAAGATGCCCTAGAAGGTCTAGTTGGCTATGATTATATCTTGATAGACTGCCCACCATCTTTAGGCTTGCTTACGCTAAATGGGTTGGTTGCAGCAGAGGAGGTTTTTATAGCAATACAGACTGAATATCTAGCGCTCCAGGGTATGAGTAAGATGCTTGAGACGATTAATGTTGTTAAGCGACGGCTTAATAAAAGACTTTCTATCTCTGGTGTAATTTGCACCCTATATGATGGAAGAAAAAATCTTCACAAAGAGGTTGCGGAAAAAGTAAAGGAGCATTTTAAAAATAAGGTGTTTAAAACTATTATTAGGGACAATATATCGCTTGCTGAGTCAACAAGTTATGGTCAAACGATTTTTGAGTATAAAGATAATAGCTATGGAGCTGAGGACTATATGGAATTAGCAAGAGAAGTTGTAAAAATGGAGAGATAATATGGCTAAAGAAAAGAAACTGAGATTGGGAAGAGATCCGCTGGATTGGGTTAAACCAACTGTGCTTGAGGGCAAAAAAGAAGACGAATTGCGCGAGATACCTGTGGATAAAATTGTTTTTGATAAAAACCAACCTCGTGTTTATGGTAAAGACGCCGAAGATCTCGAGATAAAAGAATTGGCCGAAAGCATAAAATCTGTTGGCCTGCTAGAGCCTATCACTGTGTGCAAGCTTCCAGACGGTAATTTTTTAGTTAGGTTGGGTGAACGCAGAGCGAAGGCCTACATTACAACCGGGAAGAAGAAAATTACGGCAATCATTAAAGGCAAAGATGAGAGCCGCGAAGATGTTTATTTAAAACAGTTAATTGAAAACATTCAAAGAAAAAACCTAAATATCTATGAGGTCGGCATTGCCTATAGTAAGTTAAGTAAAGACTTTAATATGAAGCAGGATGCGATAGGGAAGCGAGTTGGAAAGACGAAGTCAGCAGTTAATAAGTATATTAATATATCTAAATTACCCAATGAAATAAAAGAAAAATGTGAGTGTGCACATATTAGCTCTTTTAGACTTTTGGATCCAATTGCAACAGCATATAATAAAAACCCTAATTCTGTACTAAAATATTTAGATAGTGTTATTAAATTGGGAAAGAAAGTAGAAAAAAGAGAAGATATTGAAACGGGATTAAAAAAAACAAGAAAGAAAGAAGAATATAAAAGAGAGAGATTTATGTTTAACAACGAGGAAGTTACAGTTAATGTTGCTATAAAACAAAACTTAGTTAATATTAATATTAATAGAAAAAAGAAAGAAATAGATGGCGTTTATTTGGCTAGTATATTAAAGAAATTAAGTAGAAAATATGGGGAATAAATTTAGTTGTAAGATAGGGAAAATTCTATATACTAAATTAAAAGATGAAGAAATTAATTTATAAAATATTTA
>JAHJDO010000131.1 GCA_018812485.1 bacterium
ACCCAAGATATTGACCGCATTTCTCACTAAATCCGGCAATCCCTCATTCGGCTCAGCGCGGCGGTTAAGGTCTTCGCGTACCTCTGGATAAATATGGAATAACTTTGACTTTAAGTCCGGCCCCACATTAGAATCATCGCGCACTGCCACCTTGGGCGTTTTTACTAAACCACTCTCAATAGCATCATTCAAACCAAAATCACAAACGATCCAAGTAAACAGTTGCTCGCCTTGATTAATTTTGCATGTCGGCTTAAACGGTGTAGCAGATAAGTCGTAGGCCCTCAAAACACCTCGAGATGCATGAATGCGGTCAATGCCGCTTACCCAAATCGTGGCTTTTTCTTTTTCGGATTCTTCCTCATCTGCTAATGGACGATGGCAATGATGCGCTTCATCGTTAATTATCAGAATATTGCCAGCGTTTCCAAAATCAGGCATGACCCTACGGAAAAAAGCCTCTTCGCTTTCCGGGCCTTTTTTCACAACCTTTGGGCCGTAATTTTCATTGATTGGCGCCAGAGTATGCCAGTTGGTGACAACAATTTTGGCCTGTAATAATTCTTGCCACATCGTAGAATCTACAATACTAAAAATTTGATAAAAATTCTCCGTATTCTCCGGCAAAAGCACCTGTAATCTATCGCGGACAGTTAATCCAGGGGCGATAACTAAGATGTTTTTTGAAAATCTCTGATCTTTGGGATTCGCAATCTTGTTTAAAGCCTGCCAAGCAATGAGCATCGCCATAACAACGGTTTTACCCGTACCGGTTGCGAGTTTTAGACATTGTCTCTCCCATAAACTCCCGTCATTAGCAATTTCAATTCCTTGCTTCTCAGAAGGACTGGATTCTGCCAACCAAATAGCAGTTTCAACCGCTTCCAACTGACACCAGAAGAATGGCTGATTGCGCTGAGTATTATCATTCCAAAATCGAAGCAGTTTCTGTGTGACACCGGTAACATTAGGATATCCATTTTCTTTCCACTGCTTAACTCTTGGTCTGATTTTATTTACCAACTCTATTGAAACAAACTCGCCCGGGTCATCAAAGTTTTGCGCCGTTTTTGCGGTTGAGCGCCAATAGCCTGACTGCCTGCGGCCATCCTTTAGCTCAAATTCCTGCGTTTCCCGGATATATAGCCAGTGTTGTTTGGGCTCTTCATAGGGGCTGTTTATAATTAAACGGTCTATTTCTTTTTGGCTCATACTCACTCCAGCTTTTTAATTACCAGCGATTCGATGCCGCGAGTATCTACAATTTTAACTGCGATCTTTTTATTTTCTCCAGCAGAAAATGGAATAGCCTCAACCCCGGAGAATTTATCAAGTGAATCTTCGTTAACCTCACTTTTCAAAGCTTTAGCAAGCCGCGACCAATCCCGCTTAGAATTTCCTTCAGGGAAAAACACTTGATCTGGATATAAACTTCTCTCATCGTAGTCGGTATCTAAGAACCACATCGAGATATTTTTTGTGCCCTTAGATTCAATCTCACCTGTAATAGGGTTGTAATAATCGAACCCATGGACTTTGACTTTGTATTTCCCGTCCTTGGCCTTGTTAACCTCGACATCAGGCTGGCCGATAAGCCAATAACTATGGCTGGAAGAACGCTTCTTACGCAGATCTTTAGTCAACATATCTACACTCATTTGAGCTTTAAGAATGATCACGCTGGGCCAATTAATCTGGTCAACGTCTTTGGCCGCTTCAGGGTCAAAATGAAATGCCGCAAAAATCACAAAATCCGGCTTCGCTTTAAGAGCTCTCGCTTCTTTGATCGCTTCTTCAATGTGCCTTTGCTCAAGCGGGCCAAAGTCCGGACCAAAGCTGACATATGCACGTTTATTCTTTCCGCCAGAATCAAGAATTTCACCTTCAGCGTGCAAAAATCTTGTAGCCACCATCGGTTCAAGACGCGAAAACTTGATGATTTTGCCGCCAGTCGCGCGAATACCGGTGGTTTTTAATTCGTCACGCCATTCAGCCTGCTTGCCTGTTTCGCCAATTCGTGCCAATTCTTCCTTTGTGGCTTCAACCTTTGGCTCGTTACCCTCAAAAGGTCTTACGCGTAGGCATGGCACTGCTTCAACTGTAAAAGGACCTGTTACACGCACTTTACCTTTTTCCACACCTGGCTGATCATAAAGAGTTTCCAATGCAGGTATCTCATTATTGGCAATTGCACCAAGTGTAATATGCGAAACAGTTTTATACTTAAAACCACTTTTTATACCTTCAGTAGGATGTGCAAGTTCAAAATAGTCATATTTGGCTGTCATTAATCTTTGCTTGGCAAGAGTAATTGCTACGCGCGAAGTATCGCATGTAATCCACCGACGTCCCCATTGTTCAGCCATGTAAGCTGTCGTTCCTGAACCACAAGTCGGATCAAGAACCAAGTCGCCAGGATCTGTGGTCATTAGAAGGCATCTTTCAATCACTTTTGTCGCAGTTTGAACAACGTAAATTTTTGCATCAGAAAAACCAGTAAGTAAAAGATTCTTCCAAACATTAGTCATTTGTTGATATGGAAAATCATTAAAAAATCTCTTATACATTAGGGAATTACCAATAGGCTTAAGGCGCCCCTTGCTTGCTAAGTTATCAAGTCCATCAGGATTGGTAGTTTTCCATCCACCAGAAAAAATCTTTCCTTGATATTCATAGTTTGTTATTGCATTGCCCTGCGATGTTAAATTGTCTGCGGCAAAAACCTTATTTAAATCAACATCACGTAACAAGTCTTCTTTTTTTAGTCTCTTATCTTCTTTATCATCTTCGAACCAGACATATTGAGATGTGCCTTCCTTTCCTAATTCTTTGGGGAGGAAAATATTTCTAAATTTAATTTCTTTCGCATCTTTTGCATACCAAAGCAAATAATCTGCTATCCCGCTAACATACTTACTACTCAAGCCACCTGTTTTAATAACAGTTATCAAACTTATAAAATTATCTTTTCCAAACACTTCGTCTGTCACTTCTCGAACATGATGTATATTTTCATCTCCAATCTGAACAAAACAACTGCCTCCACTGTTTAGCAATTCCTTCGACAACAAGAGTCGATCCCGTAAATGTGTTAAGTAACTATGTACGTCAAGCTTCCAAGTATCGCGGAAGGCTTGTATCATTTCAGGTTCAGCAGGAATATCCGCATCATTACCATCCTTAACACTGCGCTTATTAACAAAAGGCTGAAAGTTAGAATAATATTTAATGCCATACGGCGGATCGATATAAACCATTTGCACTTTACCGGCCATACCTTCTTTCTTAAGCAGTGAATTCATTACCAGAAGTGAATCACCGGCAATAAGGCGATTTGCCCAGTCCTGATCGTGCTTATAAAAATCAATGGCTTTAGTAAGCGGCGGGTCATTGTCCGGCTGTTCGAATAGATCGAGCTGAAATTGCTTCTGCTCTTTTTTCTTTAGGAAAGCTTTGGCGATGCGCTTCGGGTCAATACGCTCATGGATATGCAAGCTGACATTTTGAACATCAAAACTCATTCCTTCGGCTTTTCCTGCCCAACTAAGAAATGGGTCGATATACGGATCATGCTTGTATTTCGTCCGGCCGTTTAATTTATCTGTCGCGCTTGAGACAAGGCCAACGTGAGGATTATTCCTGCGCTTTTTACCTTTATGAGTATACGCATCGACTTTTATGTCTTTACTCTGCTTTTTTCGTCCTCTTGGCATATTTTTACCTTACATTGTTATTATTTAGGGATCTTATACTCGTAACGCCTGTATTCATTTATTCTTTTTGTTAATTGTGCTTTATCAAATCGCCACTGTCCTCCAAACTTAAAAGCCGGGCTTTTGATCCCGGCTTAAGAATTTTTCAATTGATAATATGTAGGTTCTCCATAATTGCCCTATCTCCACATAGTGTATTTTATTATAGCCTCTTTAGGACTATTCCACAACCTAAAAATATCTCTCTATTTCCCTTGCTATATCTCTAATTATATGGCCCTATAGGTAGCGAGTGAAGATAGGCTACTGGAGGCCTGAATGCGAGATAATGCGATGGTTCAAATAATGGCGCTTAAGGAAGCGCCGCTTGATGCGCTTCAGAAAAAATACAGCGAGCTTTATGGCAAAGATGCGCTTTCGAATAACAGGACTTACCTTTGGCGCAGGATTGCTTACAGGCTCCAGGAGCTTGAATATGGTGGGTTATCCAAGAAGGCTCAAAAACGGCTCAAGGAGCTTATAGAGTTATATGATCCTATTAACAATAGGACATTACGGTCAAAGTCTATCAAGAAAAGGCCTGATTTCAGGGATGAAAGGCTGCCTATCCCAGGAACAGTCATCGTGAAAAATTACAAGGGCCAAAAGCTGGAGGTTAAAGTCCTGGAAAAAGGCTTTGAATATAGTAATAAGATATATAAGACTCTTACTGCTCTGGCGCAGGAAATAACTGGATCACACTGGAGCGGGTATGAGTTCTTTAATATTTAAGGAGATGTATGAAAAATGAGGTTAAAGATTTAGTCAGGTGCGCTATTTATACACGTAAGTCTGTGGCCGAAGGCTCAGAGCAGGATTTTACATCATTGGATGCTCAAAGAGATTCCTCTGAAAGCTACATAGCCAGCCAGAAAGGCCAGGGATGGGTCGCTCTTAAAGAAAAATACGATGATTTTGGCTATAGCGGCGCCACGATGGAACGGCCAGCCCTGGAAAAGCTCATAGCTGATATAAAAGCTAAGAAGTTTGACTGCGTGGTGGTCTATAAAGTAGACAGATTATCGCGATCTCTCTTAGATTTTGCCAAATTGCTCCAGTTATTCGAAGATCATAATGTCACCTTCGTATCTGTAACCCAGCATTTTAATACGAATAACTCCATGGGAAGGCTTACACTTAACATCCTCCTCTCCTTTGCCCAGTTCGAACGGGAGATAATAAGCGAAAGGACGCGCGATAAAATGGGTGCTGCGCGCATGAGGGGCAAATGGATGGGCGGCAGGCCACCTTTGGGATATGATCTTGATAAGGAAAACCATAAGCTTGTTATTAATCCAAAAGAGGCCAAGATAATCAGAGAAGTATTCGATCTTTATATCCAGAAGCGCTCTATTCTGGAAGTAACGCGGATACTTACTGAGAAAGGCTATAGGACCAAGACTTACTTAAGAAAAGGCATGTTGTCTGGCGGGATCAAGCTTAAGAAGACAACTATCCAGCTTATGCTTAAAAATGCAGTCTATATTGGTAAGGTTGATTATCATGGCAAGATCTATGAAGGTGAGCATAAGGCCATCATAGATGAGGAAAGCTTTCAAAAGGCCAAAGAAATCCGCGATTATAACAACAGGAATCGAGATGCCATCATTAGAGCAAAGACTCCCAAAGGATCCGGCCTTTTAAGCCGTATGGTGAAATGTAAGGCCTGTGGATGCTCAATGCTTCATACTTATGCAAAAAAGAGAAACAATAAATACCTATTTTATCTCTGTTCAAGCGCCAATAAAAGAGGCTATGCCACATGCCCTACCAAGACAGTAAACGCGCGTAGATTGGAACACGCTGTAGTTGATTATTTAAGAAAAATATGCCCTGATTTCGATATACCGCAGGATGAATGGAATCAGACTCCAATGGTAAAGCAAAGAGCTATATTGGAAACGATGATCAAAGAAGTGGACTGCACTATTGATACCTTAGGCATTACCCTGCTTAAAGATCCCAAAAGGCATGAATTCAAAGTGAACCTGAAACAGATAATAGTGCCTCCTCCGCCGCCTAAAGAGGATACCATTAAAAAGGAACCACCTCTGCGCCAGAATTTGATCCTGGCGCATCAAATACAGAATCTTATAGATAGAGGCGAAGCAAAAGATTTAAAACAGGTGGCACGATGGCTTAATATGGATCTTCCGAGGATATATCAGATAATGAGTTTCCTACTGTTAACGCCAAAGATACAAGAAGAAATACTTTTTTCTGAAAACGTGGGAATATCCAAAATACCAGAATATAAAATTTACAAATTGATTATGGAAGTTGATTGGAAAAAACAGAAAGAAATGTGGAAAAACACACTTGATAATAGTACTGGTCACTCTACCTGTTGTGCTGTTAAGAATAAAGCTTTTTCCAAAGCAGTAAAGAAATCTTGATATGTTTCAGGATCTTCTACAGATTTGATTCCATACTGGGCATTTGCTCTTACCAGCAATTGTTTTTCGCCCCTAGGCCTAACAGTTACAGTCATTGCAACAACTGCATATCCAAGGAACTTAGACCCACTTATAGAACCGAGTGTCAGATCAGCTTTATCGATTACAAATTCTAAATCTTGCATAGTACTTATCACGGTTTGCATCATTTTCTGCTTATCTGTTGTGTCGAAAGCCCTTGTCTGCATGCTTCTTAATTTAACCTGACTTTCGCTAGTTTCAAAAGCCTTCCCAGCTGTAGTCGCACACCCATATGATAAAACGACCATAGATAATAAAATCGCAGAAATACCAAAATATCTAATTAGTTTTTTCATATTTTCTGAGCCTCCAAAAATATTGCTTTTGATAAACTATCATAAAACTTTTGATATATTTCCGGTTCATTAATACTCTCTACCCTGCTAATTTGATTATTCATATTCCAAACTACTCTCTGAAAAGTAACTCGAACAACTATTTTGCTTCCATCAAGACTTGGTTTTGTAATTAATGAGGCTTTAACAACTTGCTCCTTATCGCATTGGGCCATATTCTGACCCTTTCTTCCTCCTAAAGCGTCTAGCATATCAAGAAAAAACGCGGCTGTCATTTGACCTCCGCTTTTCGCATCGGCTTTTTTAGAGGCTGCTACAAATCCTAATTTAGTCTCACTGTTATCCAGAGTAAAACCTAAATCCTGCAAGACACCAGCGACAGCTGCCAAGATCTGTTCCTCATTTGTTGTATCATATTGCCTTATTTGTAACTGTCTTCTCTCTAAAGTAGTTTCGTTAGGTTTCAGGAAACCTTTTGGAATACTAGCACAACCAATAATACTTAAACATAAAAATATGACAAGAAACCTTAAAAACTTATATCTTTCTTTCATGCTACTCTCCTTTAAAAACTGGAAGAATGATACGCAAAATCACGGACTTTCTTATCCTCGTCAAATTTTATAACTATAGTCAGCGTCCTCTGGGTTTTTGAGGCCGCTCCTGAAGATCCGCCAACTGCTCCTAGTATTAACCAAACACCGCCATCACTGTTTGAATAAGATACATCTGTAGCCATCTTATCATAAACCCAGACCTCTAACCTGTTTTCATCTGTTGATACTATGTTAGGCGAACCCAATGCCTCAATAACCTGAGAAGATGGCATTCCAATGCGAATCTCACGTTGAACTTTCCCCACAGTTATTCTATCGCCTGCATCTGATTTAACTGACTTCGAGTGAGAGCTAGCGGTTGAACAACCAAATAAAAATAAAAGACTCAAGAATAAACAAGATATTTTTTTCATAACCCCTCCTATGTTAAAAATCAAGCCTCATCTACTCATAAGACTTTGGTTTTATTTAAGTTGCTGCCAATTTGTAACGATTAAAATCTTCATATACTAAATCGTATTTTAAAGCTCGATAAACTATTCCCAAAAGCTTCCTTG
>JAHJDO010000132.1 GCA_018812485.1 bacterium
ATTTCACTTACAACTTTTGCATTTGTTCGCTGAGGGTTACATCCGGGGAGCCAAATTTGGGCACCAAGAAATTGGTGCCCTTTTTTTGCCCAAATTTGGCGGAGGAGCGAGGACGAGAACCTAAAGGGGTGTGGGGAAAATTTTTCCCCACGCTTTCGGGGTAACAGTGACGAGCGAAGCGAGGAACGCCATAGGGGCAGAGCCCCTTTGGGGAGCGAATGTAAATGAGCGACAGGTTCTAGGCCGAAGGCCGGAGTCCTCGCGGGGGAGGGAGGAAGGAAAATTAAAAAGAATTGACTTCTGGCTATTTATATGGTATAGTTGTAATGTATGAAAAATAACATAATTAGTCGTGGTTAATAAAGTTAGCCAAATAGAAAGGCTATTTTTTTACCTATCTTATGATAAAGTTTAAAAAAGGCTATAATTTTGAGATTGTATCAGTAATAATAAGTATATTATTCCTATATAGTACTGTTCTATATGCTTCCCCTAATACTCTAAGAGTTCCTGTTGGTCAAGATTCTACTAATGATAGAATAGTTGGTGCAATGCATATTGTTGATAGAACGAGTAGATTAGAGGCGTTAAGACGCCTTCTTCGCATGAAAGGAATAGATATAGAAGTTTGGGCAAAAGAGCAAGAGGATAACATGACTCCAGAGGACAGGGGGGCCCTTGTTAAAGCGTTGGAGATAATAGGCCTTACAGAGACACAGATAGAAAGTATTGCAGACAAAATCATCTTATGTGAAGTTCCTCCAAAGATTCGATTAGAGGAAAGAGGTAGGAATGCGTCAAGAATCGGAGGGTTGATAGTTAAAACTGAAGAAGGTCATAGAATTCTTTTTCCTAAAGATAGAGTCGGAGATATTACTAAGATAGAATATCTCCCAGATCTGCTTCATGAAGCAGTAGAACTCGATTTGATAGAACAAATGGGACAGATGGGACAGATGGGACAGAAGGTTGATGTAGCTGCAGCTCATGAACGTGCTCTTGAAACAAGAGCCAATTTCTTGAAAAGAAGTAAAAGAGACCCTGTTAAAGTCGCTCAGATTGGAAAGCCTGTTGTTTTAAGTCCTGTTCCTGCAGGGGCTGTTGTAGGTGCTATGCATGAAGAATTAATAGTATTAAGGAATGGGGCACAAGTATCAAGACGTTTGGTAGCACTGACTGCACTAACTATGAAAAAGTTATGGAAGACTAAACCTATGCTGGCGTATAAATTGATAGCTAAGGCAAGGGATTCAAAATATGACCTTAACGTAGAACTAAGAGAAATGTTAATAACGGAAGGTTTACTACAGTTCAATGGTAGCATGCATGAAGACACACGAGCTATAATAGTATCTATGGCAGAAGGAGAAGGATTTGATATGCAGCTTGTTAACCCGATAGCAAGTGCAGACGCTGATGATAAAATAGTAGGCGCCATGCACGATGCTATCTCTACCAGTGTTGGTTCTGATCTATTTCTGTCTGCAGCAGGTGCAGAAGCTCGTTCAAGTATTACAAGATCCCTGACCGAAAAGAAAAAATTAGATATTTCTGTTGTTAAGGTTATTGACCTTTCTCTCTTTGTGGATGAAGATGGTATTTTTGCTATAGAGAGATTTAGAGACTGTATCGAAGCATTACGGACAGAGGCCAAGGAAAACGCTGTAATGTTGGAAGATGCTATGCATATTAAGCTGGTGGATATCAAGGGGATTTCATTGCCTCACGATGCAGAACTATATTTAGCAGAATTACTAGTAGATGGAATAGCTTCCTATATTTCTGAAAAAAGTCTTTCTAATATAGGAGAAGGAAGAGTTTATAGTAATATTTCATATTATTTACTAGATGAATTTAAAGATGCAGATTTGACGGTTGCTTATAGAAAAGAAAATGAAGGTATATTTGGAAGGTTAGAAAGAAGGATGAACTATGTAGCTGTAGAAGGACATCCTGATATGGCCTCTATTATGCTTGGATTATTCTCTAACGAACTAATAGGAACTGCTTTATTAGAAGATATAGACCGTCGCCTACAACAAGAAAAGATTATAGTTACCCGAGTATAATTTTTCAAACCTGTAACACAACCTATCTTCTATAGTAATGTCTAATTAACCCTCCAAGCCTTGAATCAGATTTAATCCTTCCTTTTTTATTATTTGGCGGTTTGTAATTGAGCGGCATGTTACACATGGCCGAATGTGGTCTCACTGTGTTGTAATATTTCACATACTCCTTAACTAGATACTTAAAATGCCTTTCTCCGAAGACGAAGAACCAGTCGAGGCATTCTCTTTTTATAGTCCCAACCCATCCTTCTGCATAAGGACTTAGATTAGGAGACTTGTAAGGAATCTGTTTTACCTGAACACCATATTTATTGATTATCTCATCAAATTCTTTTGAATATTTACCGTCGCCATCACGAATCAATAGTTTATTAGATTTATTATCAGTTTGAAATAGAAATGATATGGTTTTAGCTTTACTATTTACCCATTCTCTTGTAGGATTTTTAGTAATTCCTGCAATATGAACTTTACGAGTATGGACATTAATAAAAAAAAGGACATGAAAGATTTTAGGGCCTAATATCGTCCACACAGTTTTTGTAAAGAAATCACATGCCCATAAAGTCTTGAAATGTCTTTTTATAAAATCATCCCATGTATCTTCGGATCTTTTAGGAGCGGGGTCAAGCCCATTTTCTTTCAATATGTTCTTGATGGTATTACGGGATAAACTATATATATCAAGCTTTTTTAACTCTCCCAGAATCCTTGTGTATCCCCAATTGTTCTCTCTGGCGAGTTTTACAACCAGGTCTCTAATCTCTCTATGGCTTCTGGGCCTGCCTCTTTTTGAGATATTTTTATTGCTGCTCACTCCATTATTAACCCAGTTGCGGAATGTGGTATAGCTTACAATATTTATGAATCTCTTTATATCTCCTCCCAGAGCAAGGCCATATTTTACAAGCCTTTGCTTTTCGCTGGGATTCAGGTTTATTCTCCTGTTAGTCTTGCTCCGAAGTATCTGGTTTTCAACCTTGAGATAATCTATTTGCCTCATGAGGTTACTATGGACTAAATGCCCTAAAAGGAATAAAAACTCTTGAAAAATCCAGTTATTTTTGGTATTATTAGTATTGGTTGACATGATTAATCGCTCCTTTCATAACACCTTGATTTTAACACAACTTATTAATTGAGTAGGAGTAAGGATAAAAATGGATTTTTACCCATACAGTTTAGTATATGATATTCATCAAGATTTTATCAGCCTATGTCCTCTTAATGAATACAGAGTTACAGCTCCTAATTCTTTATCTAAGTGGCTGCCGTCTTCTTTGCTAAACAAATGTAACAATGTAGTAGTGATGGCTTCAGGGAGCCAATTACACAATTCTGTTTTTGTTGCTAATTGTTCTCGCTTAGATGGTACAGAGCTTGATCAAAATCCTTATATTATCTGGTTTGACCATCACAACCACACCACAACAGGTGGTTTTATTCATCACGGAGGCTGGCAAAGGAGAACAGTTCCTCTTGAACCAGCTTTTCTCTCTGCTATAGAATCAAGCGGTATCATGGCGTATTATCCCTATAGTGAATTTCCTGTCGCTACAGCAGGCAATCTCGCCGATTTAAAAGTTGCTTCACATAGAGATGCCTTTTGGAATTCTGTGAGAGTGATTGGTAAATAGCTAATTTAGAAGATGTCTCTTAATTTTGGAACCCCTCTGAAGCCAGTTATTAGAAATCCTTATCCAATTCAAGCCTCATATCCTGCAAAAGCTCACTAAATTTCCTTAGCTGTTTATCCTTGTCCTTGGTAATGGCTATATCCCTCAGTCTTCTTTCTGTGAAGAAGTTATGTTCCTTAGGATCCTTTATATCCAAAAGGTAGCCTTTTATCCTGTCATCAAGCTCTAAGAGGTTAAGCATTTGGCAGACTCGAGACCTGCTAACCCCAAATCTCTCTCCAACCTGAGCCCTTGAGACAATAGAAGGCTCATTTAATACCTCAGCATATCTTAATGCTTCTTCAAGAGGTGAAGGCCTGCGTATTACTGGTTTAGCCTGTTTCAAGAGCTTTCTGGTGATCCTCTTGTCGGTTTTGATGTTGTGAGGTATATCGCCTTCAAGGATAGCCAAGCCCTGTCTTGTATAGCGCATATAAACAGGGAATCTAAGCTTGGCAGAGGCAAAAATGCGCTGGATTTGTGGAACGGGGAGCCAAATATGTCGTAACTTATTGTATTTAAGAGAGTTACGATAAAAGAGCCTGACCCAAAAAGTCAGGCTTTTTTATCTCCAAAGGGGTCAAACACTTAGGGCATATTATAAAAGATCCTAATTTATTCAATACCTCTCTCTTTCAAAAATACTGCAGATTTTTCATAATTGAGAGAATTTCTCAGAAAATAGCCTCTCTTTATCTCTAAATTCGCCGATATTCGAGATTTGCTGGTTAACGGCCATTTTGGCCATTATTTTGCCTATTTTATGGAGCCGTTAAATGGAAAATGTGCTATTTTGGCTGATAATCTGATAAACCTGTCTCTTCGCAAAGAGAGAGGTTTTCGCTTGTCAGTAATATTCACTTACTATATATTTGCAAATTTGATTTCTTCTTGTTTAAGCTCACCGGAAGGGTTATAATATATAATACCTCACTAGGGGGGTAAAATGTACTTATTAATACGATTTCCATAAGTAGATAAGTAATTAAATAAAAGGCGTCAGGAAGATCTGACGCCTTTTATTATTTTTAAAATGGAGGTTATTCAATGCAGAAAGAGAGATCTAAGGTTGTTATAATCGGTGCTGGAAATGTTGGCAGTACATTTGCATTTTCTCTAATGATAAATGGCGTAGCTAGAGAAATAGTGCTTATTGATAGAGACGAAAAGCGCGCTAAAGGAGAATGCATGGATTTAAATCATGGCGCAAGTTTTCTCTCACCTGTGAAAATAACTTCTTCAGGATACGAGGGTTGTAAAGACGCAGATATCGTAGTTATTACTGCCGGCGCTAAACAGAAACCTGGTCAGACAAGAATAGATTTAGTAAAACAAAATATCGTTATATTTAAAGAGATAATACCGAAAGTGCTTCAGCATACTAAAGACGCTATATTATTGGTTGTTTCAAATCCTGTAGATATCCTTACATACGTAACATTAAAAATATCAGGGCTTCCGTCAAATAGAGTTATAGGCTCAGGCACTGTCTTGGATACTTCAAGGTTCCGATATCTTATCAGTGAACACTGTCATGTTGACCCGCGTAATGTGCATGCATACATCATAGGAGAGCACGGTGATACGGAACTTCCAGTATGGAGCCACGCCAATATAGGCGGTATGGTTTTATCTAAATATTGCCCTATATGCAATGCCAAGTGCGATTATAAAAAAGAACTGGGGAAGATCTTTGACGAAGTAAAGAATTCGGCTTATAAAATAATAGAGGCCAAGGGTTCCACTTACTATGCAATAGGGTTGGCATTGGTAAGCATAGTGGAGTCCATATTAAGAGACGAAAATTCGGTGCTTCCAGTTTCTATTCTTATAAAAGATTATTATGGTATTGATGGCCTTTGTTTGAGCATACCTTCTATTGTCAATAGACAAGGAGCGCAAAAATTTCTACAGCTTGAACTTTCTACGGTAGAGCAAAAACGACTAAGGCTTTCTGCAGAATCTTTGAAACAAATAATTGATGAAATAAAGTTATAGGATTTATCTTTAGTTTTAATAGGGAATCAAATCTTAAACTAACTAGTTTAAAATGCATAAAATATGGAGGGCATTGTGTTTTTCTCAAGCATTAGAAGAAACAAAGAGAATATTTTGTATTTTATTGTTACAATTTTTTGTTTGGAATATGTAAGAACTCATTATAATAAGCTTGAAGGTCTGGCACGGGACAGGAAATGGGAAGGTAAGGTTTTAAAGAGGAAGCAGGGTTTGCTTATAACAGCAGCAACAGCTATTTATGCTGCATTTGTTTCTCTGCTATTCTTGAATTTTTCCATTACCTTGACCTAATAAGATAACAAGTGTCTATCCTAATACAGATTTTTTGAGGACTAATATTGCCTTTGCAGTTAATATACTTTTATCGTATTTAGTATCTGTAATAATAGTGCGGATATTATTGCCGCGTTATATAAAGGCGATGAATGGTTTTACTAGATTTTGGAGAAAATTAGGTCGTTCTGCCTGGGATGGAACGAAGATTATTGTTCAAACTCCTGGTAGGATAACCGGGGTAGCGAAAGATAACTTTTACGCAGGGGCTAAAAAGGCCAATAGTACTATATCTAAAATATTTAAGACAAATAAGCGCCAATCATAGCGCAATTTAGGAGATAATCATGGAGAAAAAATTACAAGATCTTTTAAAAGAAGCAATTGAGATGGAAGAAAAAGGGTACAAATTTTATCAGGAAACTAGCAAGAAAGCTAAAGACAAAACAGTCAGGAGAACCTTTTATTTTTTAGCCAATAACGAGATATTGCACATTGAGAGCATAAAAGAATTCTATAATACCTTGAAGGATAAAGGTGAACTGCCTCAGATTGAATTGGAAGATAAGAAGAGGCAAAGGATGAAGGATTTGAGTATATTTTCCAAGGGCATAAAGGAGTTGAGTGAAAAGATAAAGCCTGATGACGATGACAGAAAGGCGTGTGAATTTGCCATGGAGTTCGAAAATAACGGGTATAAGTATTATGAGAACATGCTTGAAGAGGCAGAAAACGAAAATCTTGTCAAGCTTTTGAAATTTTTACTACAGGAAGAAAAGCAACACTATGAAAGTATTATGAATCTGCATACATATATAACGGATTCTGCAAATTGGTATATGTATGAAGAAGGTTCTTTTCCTCAAGGATAGATTGTCTTAAGTTATTAGAGGGGACAAGTTCATGTTAGACTTTAACAAAATGACCCTAAAAGCTCAAGAGGCAGTACACGCTGCAGTTGAGTTAGCTAAAAAATTATCTCACCAGGAAATAGACGTTGAACACCTTATTTTGGGCATGTTATCAGTAGAAGAAAATATTGCCGCAGAGATTTTAAAATGGAGCAATTTTACGAGTCTTCTGTTAACCAGATATTTCGAGTCTCCCCCGGGTGCCCGGAGATTTCTCTAAAGAAAACCTCTCTAAATAGGCAAAATATCTTAAAAAATCCGTATTTTTCAGATTTTGACAGAGATAGATTAGAGAGG
>JAHJDO010000133.1 GCA_018812485.1 bacterium
AATACCTTAAATATGTACATAGGAGAACTGATATTTAATAATTACAGGAAATAAAAAGTAGGAAAGCATTTTGCTTTCTGAAATCTTATATCAGAATTCTCATGGATAAACTTAACATCGCGCGCTAACATACGGCGTGCCTGTTATATTCTCCGGCCTACGAGCAAACGTTTATAGATATACATTAATAAAGATTATCAGGTTCTTTAGAGTAATACATTCAGTCACAGAAGTAACACGTTTGCGTAGTGAGGAGGACAAGGAGCGAAGCGACGAAGATTTCAGAAAAAACTTTTCTTAAAGTTCGTAGAGCACCCTCGTAAAAGGATAGATGGGTTTTAGGCGTCTATTAGATATTATTAGACACTAATAAGTAGTTACAAATGAAAAGGTTTAAATAGCACGAACTGTGCATTTCTAGTTACAGCCTCTAATTCCTATGAATTCTTAACTTATAGCCAATATCAAAATCTAAAAATAGTAGGTTCACCAATGTTTTTTCAGAACAAGAACAAAAAAACAAAGGTGAACCTCATGGAAACAAAATTAAGCATAAATAAAAACTTTACTACCAGCGCTGGTTTGTACATTTATGAGAATCTTTGGGACAAATATGAATTAAACAAAATATTTGACCATGTTGCTCCAAAACATTCAGGAGCGCCAACAAGCAAAATAATGCAGAACTTATTCTTCAGAAACTTTATTGATGCCAACTCAATGGTTGCCCTCAGCGAGAAAGATAAAGAAGAATATTTCCTGCAAAAGAACGCCAGCATTGACAGGACTAATTACGGGAGAAATTTAAACAAGCTCAATGACAAACAAAGACATAGTATACTTCTCAAATTCAATAACGGCTTTATAAGGCCGGAAGATATAGATAAGGGTACGATAATGATATATGACACATCAGCTATTAAAGCAGAAGGAGAAACTTATGAAAATACTGAAATGGTCTATGATGCTTGCGAAGAGAAGATGATTAAAGGCTATGCTCTAAATAAGCTGCTTCTCAAAACAAAAAAGAAACCTGCGGTTATAGATTTCAAATTGCAAAATAAAGATAAGGATAAAACAATAGAAATGTTCAAAAAAGGAAGAAGACTGTATGGAGTTAATAAGGTTGTTATAGACGCTGGTCCTGACATTAGGGGCATGGATTTCTACAAAAAGTTAGATGAAGAGGGATTTCTTTTTTATACCAAAGCAGTAAGCAGCTGGTATTTTAATTATGGTAAGGATTATACAATTGAGCAGCTTAAAGAAGTAATAAAGCCAAGGCTTAAGAAACAAGGTATTGTTTCTTTAGAAGTTTGGAAAGATAACATGCTCCTGAGACTAATTTTTGTCTTGAATGATAAAAGGGTTTATCTTACAAACGATTTAGACATAGCAGCAGGAAAGGTTGTTAGGTACTATAAGTGGAGGTGGGATATAGAAGTTTCATTTAGGGAAGAAAAACAGAATTTGGGTTTAGGAATATTGCCTACAACAAAGTTTAATGGAATCAAAACACATATATTATTGGTTTTATTAGGTTATATTCTTTCCCAATTAATGTTGGCTAAAAAGAAGGTTAAAAGAATAACAGAAGGAATCAAACTGATTAAGAGGAAGATTATAAAAGTATTTGCCATTATTGTTGAAAAATATAAGAAAATACGATTTGAGTTTGAGTCATCATACAAATATTGGTGGGTATTTGATTTGGAGTTTGAGTAAGGTAGAAGAAATATGAAATGTTGGGAAAAGATTGTTGGGCACCCTAAGAAGTTGATAAGTCACTATATAATGGTAACATTTATATAGTGGTTTTGATTTATGAATTGCAGTAGAGAAAATAAAATGTCCGACTACGATTTAGCAGAACATGTGTGTTTAGAGGAGGAAACGCACAGATATTGATATACTAGTTGTTTTTAGGTTTTTAAAGTCAATACCAATATCATACCAAGCCATTTTAATAAAAATTTTCTTCGGGAGAAAAAGGAAATTTTTAATAAAACATTTATCTTCTTTAAGAATATTATAGTAGATGACATAAGTTTTTAGACAGATTTATATACTACTTCTTCTACAAATAGTATAAAAAGGTGATAATATGAAAACAACAGTATCTAAAATAAAATCTAGT
>JAHJDO010000134.1 GCA_018812485.1 bacterium
GGTCTGGCGGTGATCGCGAAAAGATGAATACACCCTTAGAGGTTTTTTACCAGAGAAAAGAAAGGAGTATTTATGATAAATAGATAAAAATATATTCTTCATTTGACATGTCCCTACAAAGATAAATCCCGCCCTTGTTCTCCAAATCTTCCTTATTTTACTTAACATTTTCGCCTCCTTTTTGTTTTTCCTCAATATAGCACAAAATGCTAGACACCTTAATAGCCAATTCCATTACGAACACCCTTTAATAAACCCGTGGACTCTCTTATTACAAGTGATGTCGGCAAAAATCTGACAGAAGGGCTGGGACATTCCCCATTTTTTATCCATTTAAGAACAAATTTTAATGCTTCTTTCCCTATAATCCTTCGTGGCCGTCTTATTGTTGTAAGTCTAGGCATGCTTTCTGATGCCTGAGTTGAATCATCAAATCCTATTACTGACAGGTCATCCGGGATATTGAGTCCCATCTTCTGCGATTCTCTCATTACACTTACAGCTACTTCATCATTGAAACACATTACTGCTGTCGGACGATTTTTGTATCCCAAAAATCTTTTCACTCCTCTTTTAATTTCTCCTTCTGCATTTTTGCACTTCAGTATTAACTTGTTATCAATCTCTATGCCATTTTTCTTGAGAACAGATACAAATGATTCCGTACGACAATATGCATCATGCCTAAATATGGATGAATGAGCTCCTCCATTTGCTAATCCGATAACACCTATTCTTTTATGACCAAGCTCTATTAAATGTTCCACTCCTGCCTGCATTCCAACCTTCTCATCGCCTCTTACTGCTCCGAAATTCTCCTCTGTACAGTGTCCTGACACAAAAACCCGGGGAATTTCTAAAGTCATTAACATATCAAGCGCAGGATCTTTTTCATGAGTCCGTGGTCCTAGGTATACAAGCCCACCTAAATTAGTTGCCTTAATATTCTCAAACCATTCTTTAACACTTTCTTTATTCTTTGATAATGACGGAAATGCTATGAGATTTACAGAGCAGTTAGATTCCTTTGACGCGTCCATAACACCGCTTATATAATCAAAGGTTATCCATGCTTTATTTTGAACATAAAAGGATAAATCCATTGGAAGCACCAATCCGATAATATTAGATGTTATGGTTTTTTTACCTGGAGAAATAAAGATTCTTCTTTTTCCCTCTCTTCTAATTATTCCTCCTGATACAAGCCTGCTGTAAGCCTTGCGGATGGTTCCTCTATTAACTCCCAGCTGTTCTGCAATAAATCTCTCTGATGGAAGTGAAGTATTATTTAGAACGCGATTTTTAGATATCTCTTCAGAAATTGATTTGACGATTTGATAGTAAATAGGTGTAGGATCAGTTTTATCTATAGTGACTTTTAGATGAACAGAACTTCTGTCTCTACTACTGGTTTTTTTTAGCATACCATACCGCTATATTAAAGATTCTGTTGGCATAGTATAATATACCAGCTAAAATGTCAAGAGTTTTTTAAAACAGGAGTTTATTTGTTCTTAATCCATGAATGCTGCGGATCTTCTTTGGGAATGAGTTTTCTGTTTTTCCCTGCAAGTATCCAGAGGTAATAAACTGAATATCCTGGCGCGGCACAGACAGGATGATAACCTCTAGGCATAACAGTTACAGTGTTGTTTTTCAAGACCACTGCTTCATCAAAACCTTCATCTTTCGAATCAGGTGCTGTATAAAGTCTCTGCATGCCAAATCCCTCTTCAGGCTGGATTTTAAAAAAGTATACCTCTTCTAATTTTGTTTCTTCTGGTGGATTTTCAATATCATGTTTATGCGGAGGGAATGATGACCAATTGCCAGGAGGATTTATTGTCTCCCCAACAAGAAGACACCCTGCAGGAGTTCTCTCATCAATAATATCGTATACATTTCTTGTCCAGACCCCATTTCCAACAGCTCGCACTTTTACTTTATCAGGAGTTATAACAACAGGTTCCCCAGAAAAATTAGTTCTTCCTTTGCATACAGCCACTTCTAAATCAGTCGTTGCAGTAATATCATATCTGTTCTGTCTTGGTATATACGTAGCATAAGCCTTACCACTAAATACATCCTTTCTCCCACCTATCGGCCCCCACTTTATAATGTTTGTACTGATCACACACTTTCCCTTAAGAATAACCAGGACAACCTCATTATCCTCCGTATTTTCTGAATATTGTTCTCCTTGAGAAAGTTTTATAATACCAAATTCAATATAATTCAATAATTCTCCATCAGGAAATAATACCTTTGTATAACCGGATTTTGGTTCATAATTAAATCTAATGTCCATATTAGTTCTCCCCTGCATTTTTTATTTTCTCTTCAATTATCTTCCTATCTTCTGCGCCCAATTCTACCGCTTTTTCCCACTGCTTGATAGCTTTATTATACATTTTTTTTTGGAAATATACATCTCCAAGATGATCTCTTATTACAGGATCATCTTCTTCTGCTTTAGTAAGCTCCACAGCTCTTTCAAGCTGTAACATTGCTGCATCAAGCATTCCTCTTTTGTAATATCCCCACCCTAAGCTGTCAACAAAGTAGCCGTTCTCCGGCTCAATTTCAAGAGCCTTCTTAATTAATTTTATAGATTTATCAAGTTTCTTCCCCTTATCTATATACATATATCCTAAATAATTATAAGCTTCCGCATAATCCGGATTTAATTTTATAGCGCGGTTAAACTGCCTGTCTGCATGATATATTTTCCCCATGCGCTCGTAGGCAACCCCAAGATAATAATAGCTTAAATCAGATCTGAATATTTTTAATAACTTTTTATAGGATCCAACAGCATGTTCATAATCTCCTATTTTACTGTACGTAAGTCCTTGATGTAAATACAAAGCGCCAAGAACTGTACAGAGTCTTGTATTCTTAGGATCCAGCTTAGATAATATTCTATATTGCTCTATAGCCTGTTCAATGAATCCCCTTCTAACGTAGAGTCCAGCCAGAATGTATCTTGGTCTTATTGCTGTCCTGTCTACCTGTATTGTGCTCTCATACTCACATATAGCCTTATCAATCTCTCTTTTATTCTCATATATAATTCCCATACAATAATGTGCATAGGCGTCAGAATTATTAGGAGATATATCTTCGTTGTGGGTAAGTATTGCACAACCTGATAAAGATATCAGGGAAAGAATAAGTAAACTTAAAACGAAATGCTTACAGAATTTCATCTTTAGTAGATTACTTTGTTAAGTGGATACTCTACAATGCCCTGCGCGCCAGCTTCCTTTAACTTAGGGATAATATTTCTAACTATATCTTCATCTATTACTACTTCCAGCGCCACCCATTTTCCCCCAACTAATTGTGATATTGTAGGAGTCTTTACTGCAGGCAGTATTTTTATGATACTCTTTAGATCTTTCTGAGCAACATTCATTTTAAGACCAACCTTTTCTTCAGCGTTTAATGCACCTGTAAGAAGCATTGCAAGATTCTGGATCTTTCTCTTTTTCCACGTGTTTTTCCATGCACCCTTATTTGCAATAAGTTTAGTTGTTGAAGTCATAATTTCATCTATTATCCGAATATTATTTGCCCGTAAAGATGAGCCTGTTTCAGTAAGCTCAACAATTGCATCTACCAGGTCAGGAACTTTTGCTTCAGTTGCGCCCCATGAAAATTCTACTTCCGCTTGCACACCTTGTGATTTAAGGTATTTCTTTGTAACATTTACAAGTTCTGTTGCAATCCTCTTTCCTTCCAGATCCTTAACTGTCTTTATTTCTGAATTATCATTAACTCCTAAAACCCACCTAACTGGTTTCATCCCGCTTTTTGCATATATAAGATCTGCTACTTCAACAACCTGAACGCCATTTTCCATTATCCAATCCTTTCCTGTCAGACCACAATCCAGAACCCCATCATATACATATCTTGCCATTTCCTGCGCTCTGATAAGAATGGCCTCAATCTCGTTATCATCAACTATTGGAAAGTAAGAACGTTCAGAAGTTGATATATTAAATCCAGCTTTTTTAAATATTCTGGCAGTTGCTTCCTGAAGACTCCCTTTTGGTAATCCAAGTTTTAGTTTCACCCTTTATTCTCCTTATATGTAATACTTTTCCACTGCTTTATTCCACAATCCCTTTGCTTTAAGGATCATGTTGATAACTTCGCGTACAGCTCCTTCGCCGCCATTTTTTTTAGTTACATAATGTGAAACTTGCTTTGCTTCCTCCTGAGCATTTGCTGTAGCCACTGCAAAGCCCACTCTTCTGAGAACAGGGACATCATGCAGATCATCACCTATATAGGCAGCCTGTTCATCAAGTAATTTATGTTTATCTATCAGCTCTTTATATGTAATAAGCTTATTTTCTACAACTTGATAACAATCTGTTATCTTCAGCTCTTTTGCACGGATCTCAGTTACCTTAGATTCCCGCGCAGATATTATTGCCACCTTTAAGCCTACTCTTTGAGCTAAAATTATTCCAACACCATCCTGTACATTAAAAAACTTCATCTCTTCAGCAGAACTAGTCCATATAATCCGCCCATCCGTCATAACTCCGTCCACATCAAGAATAAGCAGCTCTATCTTTTTTATTTTATTATTATCAACCACTCCCGCACCTTTTACCCTATCTTAAACTCTGACAGTATATTATCCAGAGATTCTATTTCCTGATGCAAGTCCTTCCTCTCATTATCCTGAAGTGTTGCATTCTCTGATAACGATTTTATTTTGTCTACAGGCTCCTTAACTCTTACCAAACTTTGCTTTATTGAATCCGTAGATTTATTTATTAACTCTGCAATGTCGCGAAACTCATCTGTTTTTCGTAGATGAATTTCTTCGCTGAAATCTTTTTCAATTAATTTCTTCATGTGTTTTTTTATCTTAGAAATAGGTCCTACTACTCTATGTGAAAGAAAAATCGAGACAAAAACCACTACAGGAATAAGTAATATCAAATGTATTATCAATTTTATTTTTACTACATTTAATATACTAACTAACATTGACTGGGGATACACCTGCGCCAGTTTTTCACCTAACTGTGTCCAGACTACATGATATGCTGTGTATGCACATATTGCACTTATTAAGAACACAAATATTAATGTTACAGTCACATACTTCATCTGAAATTTCTTATCTACTAAATAATGCCATCTAAATTTCTTATTCTTTTCCATTGGCTTATCTCCTTTTTAGGTTTAAATTTTACTGCGTTAGTTCAACTTTTCTTCTGACTTTAATTTTTCTTCTTACTGCTATACTAAATTTAACGTTCTGTCTTTCTTTCAGTTTTTTTATTATACCTGACATTGCCATATTTCTTATGCCTTCTTTATCTATCGCTGTTATTATATCGCCTGCTTTTAATTTTGCCAAGTCTGCTGCACTATTTTTTGTTACATCCGTTATTATTATTCCATCAGAAACTGTTTCTATTTTTATTCCTAAACCTTTTCTATTCGTTCCTGGAATTTTAGTCATAGCCATTGGAACATTTTGTTCTACCGTTAATTCCAATTCCTCTTCTGTTGGACAGCTATCTATCAATCTTTTGTAAGTTGTATACTTGGTGCTTTTACCAGCTACCTCTAATATTTTATCTCCATTTTTCAACCCTGCTTTGTCTGCTGGTGAATTCTCTACTATCGAGATGATTTCCACATTATTATCTGCCAACTTTAATCCTAAATAGTCTCCCTGTTTCTTTTCTAGAGAAGCAACAATCTCTTTCCCTTCAAAAGGTCTTCTGTCTAGAACAATATCTCTTCTCATTACCAGACTCAGTTGTTGCTCACATCCTTGCTTCAGATTTTTTACTGCCTGCTTTATATTCATATATCTTGTGCTTTTTTCATTTATTTTTACTATTCTATCTCCTTTTTGTAACTTCATTCTCTCTGCCGCACTATTTGTTACTACATGTGTTACAGTCAATCCTGTTTGTTTTATTTCTATTTCTACTCCAAGTTTACCAGGTTTATATAGTTGAACATCCCTCTCTATGGTTATTCTTACTTTCCCTTTTCCAGAACCTATCAAATACTTTTCGACATTGACAATAGGCATATATTTTATCAGTAGACCGTGCACAGCGACTAATTTATTTCCTGTTTGAATTTGATCTTTTACTGCTGGACAATTAGGATAAACTTGTAGCCTATTGTCATTACTAATTCTATCTATTTCTATTCCCAGCATGTTTCTTAATATAAATTCCAGATAAACTTGCAGCCTGTTGTCATTACTAATTTTGTCTATTTCTATCCCAAACATGTTTCTTAATATAAAGTCCATTTGTTCTTTTATTTCCGGGGCTTCTATAACGTCCGCTTTTTTTGTCTCTTGTAATCTTAACAATGCATCTTTTGCTGATTGAAAATCAGGATTTATTTCCAATGCATCTTTGTAAGCTTTTTCAGCTCTATCCAACTCATTCTTTTTCAAGTATGTGTCTCCCAGCCACAAATAACTTTGCTCAACATTGTTAAATTCCGTATTTAATATTCGGTTCTTATATATTCCTATTTCTCCACCAGAAGTACTTACGATAATTCTATCATCATATTGTTCTACAACTATCCCTTTCAAGCTATCTCCATTTTTAAGAAATATTTCGTCAGCAAAGAGATTATTTACATTCAAATTACACAGTGTTGTCCAAGCTATTATTAGAGATATAAGCCGTACTCTATTCATATTTTCATTTCTTTTATTACCGTTATAGTGAATTCAACATCCTTTTTTTCTTTCAATGTTTTTATTATCTCTGACATGCTCATGCCTTTCAGAGATTTTTTATCTATTGCTGTTATTATATCGCCCACTTTTAACCCTGCTATATCCGCTGCGCTGCCTTTTGTCACGTCAGTTATTTTTATCCCTTCTGGAATTTTCTCTATTTTTATTCCAAGCCCTTTTCTATCCGTGCCTGGAATTATCAACATGCTTATTGATATATCCTTTTCTGAGATAATTTTTGCGCGAGCAGGAATTTTGGTTTCTTCAACAGGCATTCTATTTAAGACAATATTTCTTCTTATTGCTAGAGTTAGTTGTCCTGCGGATCGTTGCTTCAGATTTTCTATCACTTGCTTCATGTTCATATATCTTGTGTTTTTTTCATTTATCACTGTTATATTATCCCCAGCTTTCAGCCCTACTCTCTCCGCCAGACTATTCTTCACTGCTTCCGTTATAGTTAATCCTGTCTGTTTTATTTCTATCCTTATTCCCAATCTACCAGATTCGGTTATCTTTATGTGTCTTTCGATTGCGAGCTTTACTTCCCCTGTTCCAGAGCCTATTAAATATTTCTGTATATTTGACAGAGACATATGCTTTACTAGCTGATTATATATGGACACTAATTTATCACCTGCCTGAATTCCCTTTTTTGATGCTGGACTGTTAGGATAGATTTCCATTTCATTTTCATTCAATATTTTTATTCCCAGCATGTTTTCCAATGTAATTTCCGACTCTTCCATTATTTTTCTTAATAATTCTTCTTCCTTTTGTCTCTCCATCTCTTGAGCTTTCTTTCTATCTTCTAATTTTAATAAAGCATCCTTTGCCTGTTGAAAGTTAGGATTTGTTTTCAATGCTTTCTCATATAATTGCAATGCTTTATCAAACTGCTTCTTCTCCAGGTATTTATCTCCCATCTGCAAATAATTCTGCTCAGGTTCATCAAATTCAACACGCAATATTCTGTTTCTATATATTCCTATTTCTCCACCGGGAACGCTGACAATTACTCTATCTTCATATTGTTCTGTTACTATGCCTTTAATGGTGTCTCCGTGTATTAGAAATATCGTGTCTGCAAACAGACTTACACTATTTATCGCAAGCACTGTCGCTAACACACTAGATAAGAACAACTCCCTAATTTTTTCAAACTTATTCATAAAGTAACTACAAACTCCACGCTTTTATTTGACAATTAGCAAGATAGCAAATCAGGCAGGAATTTTCAAGCTGTATCGATTTTTTCGGCTTGGTAGGTCGCGAGAGACTCGAACTCTCCACACCCGGCTTAAAAGGCCGGTGCTCTAACCAGATGAGCTAGCGACCCGAAAACGTTGATTATACTAATTTAGAAATCTTTCTCAATAAAAATCGTCTGTCTTCTTTGCGGCCCAACAGAGACTATAGCTATTGGCACATTCATTAATTTTGACAACTTGTTTAAGTATTTCTGCGCATTTTTAGGCAGCTTGCTATATTCTCTTGTATTAACTGTGCTCTGCCTCCAGCCCGGAAGTTTTTCATAAATTGGCTTGCATTGCTGAAGTATATCGGCGCGATATGGAAACTCTTCTAACCTCTTATTATTGTATTCATACGCAACACAAACATTTATCTCATCAAGATCGTCAAGTATATCAAGCCGTGTAACTGCCACACGACTTAGCCCGTTTAACATTGCTGAATATCTGGTAATAACTCCATCAAACCAGCCGCATCTGCGTGGTCTGCCTGTGCTTCTACCATACTCACCTATTGGCCCGGCATTTCTCAACTTGTCACCTAGTTCCCCTTTGAGCTCTGTTGGAAACGGCCCTTCTCCAACTCTTGTTGTATAAGCTTTCACTACTCCTATAATACTATCTATTTTTGTTGGTCCAATGCCAAGACCTGTGCAAATTCCTCCAGCAGTAGAATTTGAAGATGTTACATAAGGATACGTGCCGTGATCAACATCCAGGAGACTGCCCTGTGCTCCTTCAAACAATACGCTAACACCTTCATCTATCGCTTTATTTAACATAAAAACAGTATCTTTAACAAATGGGACTAATTTTTCTACATACTCGGAATATTCATCAAATATCTCATTTACTTGAAACCCTTTTACTCCGTATATTTTCTCGAACAGTACATTGATCTGATCTAAATTCTCTTCTAACTTTCTTCTGAAACTGTCAGGGTCAATAAGGTCGCACATTCTTATTCCCATTCTTGCTGCTTTGTCTACATATGTTGGCCCAATTCCCCTAAGCGTTGTCCCGATCCTGCCTCTATCCCTCTCCTCCTTTAACTTTTCTGACACTATATGATAAGGCATTGTTACATGAGCCGACTTGCTTATATACAGATTATCCTCACTTACTTTAATCCCTTTATTCTCTAATTCGGAAATCTCCGCTAGTAATGCTTTTGGATTAATAACAACACCATTACCTATTATGCATTTTTTATCTTTATGCAATATTCCAGAAGGAATAAGGTGAAGCGTAAACTCTTTCTCATTGATTATTACAGTGTGCCCAGCATTGTTTCCGCCCTGATAGCGAGCCACAATATCAGCATTCTCAGTAAGCAGGTCAATGATTTTCCCCTTGCCCTCATCTCCCCATTGTGTACCAACAACAGCTACATTACTCATCAATTCTCCTCATGGTATTACTGTCATTATTTGTTTTGCTTGCTCTGGATAATGCGCAATGAACTTTAATTCATCATTAGTAAGAGGCTTTTGTGTATGCACATTGGCATATCTAACAAGATCAAGAACTTTAGCAGCTTCTTTATCATCTTTGAACTCTATTTCCAGTTTTCCATACACATTTCTAAAGCCCTTTACTCCGCTATACTCCCCTGCTGTTATCTTTCTGCCTGTATCTATTACCTCAGGCTCGCCTCTACCCAGTTCCTCAAAATCATATAATTCGTAATTTCTTCTATCCTTGAGAGCGCCGTCTGCGTGTATTCCTGATTCATGCGCAAAAGCATTATCTCCAACAGCAACCTGATTTACAGGTATTGGAACTCCAAATGCATAAGATGCGTACTTCGCTATTTTCCATGCTTTCTTTAACTTAATCCTATCGTCCAATTTATAGTTTCCCTCAAATCCTGAGGACTTTTTAATAGCAAGAATAACTGATACCAGATCTGCGTTCCCTGCTCTTTCTCCCATACCATTAAGCGTGGTATTTATGTATGCATCTACTCCTCCGTCTATTGCGCCTTTAGCTCCAGCTATAGAACATGCCACTGCAAGCCCTAAATCATTATGGCAATGAAGTTCTATTGGTATTTTTACTTTCTCTGCAAGTGTTTTTACTCTCCCATAAATCGAGAAAGGATCATCATAACCTAATGTATCACAATAGCGGATTCTGTCTGCTCCATGCTCTCTGGCATATTTTGCAAATTTAATAAGAAACTCCATATCTGTCCTTGATGCATCTTCTGCATTAATGCCAATTGTCAATGCTCCATGCTTCTTCGCTGCTTTTATAGCATCTGCCATAAGACCCAAAACACTTGGTTTATCTTTGCTCTCAAAATCCCTTGTTATCCTCCCTCCGAATTTCCCATCTATCATCTGCTTGGATGTTGAAATAGACAGATTCCAATGCTTAATGTTAGTATTCTTGTAAGACTCTTCAATATCCTTTGCCATTGCTCTGCTCCAGCCCTCAAGAATCATAGGAGAAATGAGCCCCATCTCTGCAAGCTCAAGATTAGCATTAATGTAATTAGTTTCGTGTTTTGTAAGAGGGAATCCAAACTCACTCTGATATATGCCCATATCATTGAGCATAATATTTATCATTGTTTTTTCCAGCTTTGCCAGACCAAGTTTCGCTGTTTGGACACCGTCTCGATTTGTAACATCAATTATATAAATTTTATTCTTTTTCTTCTGTTCCATATCTCTTTCCTTTGCACCCTATAATTTCCGTTCCATTATTATTGATTCCTGTTACCAGAAATCTGCTCTCTATATTGTGCTCCAGAAAAGCTCTTTGCATAGACTTTCCTATTGCTTCAAAGCTTTCTGTTGCAAAAGCGGCTATTGAAGGACCGGCTCCGCTTAAAGCCACACCTCTAGCACCATTTTTCATAGCAGCTTCAAAAACATCCTCCATACCAGGAACTAGTTTTTTTCTGTAAGGCTGATGCAGCATATCCTGCATGCCAGGGCCAATATATTCAAGTTGTCCAGTTAGAATAGAGCTGACTAACAAACATGCTCGACCTATATTAAATACAGCTTCTTTTCTCGAAATTTTTGAAGGCAGTATTTCACGCGCCTTGGATGTTGATACCTCAAACTGCGGAATAACCACTACCATTTTAAACTCAACATTTGGATTAATCTTGAAATACCTTAATTCTCCTTTATCAACATAAGAAATCGTAAAACCTCCAAAAAGAGCTGGCGTTACATTATCAGGATGCCCTTCAAGCTCTGCAGTTAGAGACATAATTTCGTCCCTGCTAAACCTGTTCCCAAGCAAACAATTTGCTCCCATCGCTCCTCCCACTCGCGCTGATGCGCTGCTTCCCAATCCTCTGGCTAATGGGATATTATTAACCAGCTTTATTTTCAATCCATCCATCCTGACCCCAGCCATATCAAAAACAGCCTTTGCGGCAATATATACTATATTCTTCTCATCAAGAGGTAAACTGTTTTTCCCTTCATTCTCGACTTCTATATGCGTCTTTGTATTTAATTCAATTGTAACATAATTATACAAATCCAGAGCTAGGGCAAGCGTATCAAAACCTGGCCCGAGATTTGCTGTTGTTGCCGGAACTTTTATTGTTACTGACTTCATCTTCAGAACTTTACTAACTTAACTGATACTATCTCTTTTAGGCACTCAATTTCACTTAGTGTTTTTCTAGGAGGTTCATTATCCAGGTTAAACACAGTCACTGCCTGACCCCCCTGCTTTTTCCTACCAAGTGTCATGCTTGCAATATTGACATTATGCTTGCCAAGTATTGTTCCCATATTCCCCATTATTCCAGGCATATCTTTATTTATACACACAAGCATAAACCCCTCAGGAACTGCATCAACATGATAATCATTTATACGTACAATCCTTGGATCATTTTCCCTAAACAGAGTTCCTGCTATTGAAGATTCTCCAGAATTAGTTTGTGTGTATATAGTGATTAAATTTGCAAAATCCTCCGCCTTACTAGTCTTACTCTCTACAACTTTTATTCCTCTCTCTCTTGCAATAAAAGACGCATTTACATAATTAACAACCTTGTTAAGCACAGGATCCAGCAAACCTTTTATTAAAGCTACTGTTATAGGAGTCACATTATAGTTTGTAACGTCTCCGCTATATTCTATTCTCAAAACCTTTATATGCCCATCAACCAGCTGCCGCTGCAACTTCCCCAACCGTTCTGCCAGATTAAAATATGGCTTTATCTCTTTGAACACCTTAGGATCTATACTCGGAATATTGACAGCATTAGAATAATTCTCGTTTTGCAGTGCGTCTATTATCTGATGCGCAATGTCTATAGCAACATTAATCTGAGCCTCCTCAGTAGAAGCAGCTAAATGTGGTGTGACTATGATATTCTCATATAATAGAAGAGGGCTGTCCGCAGGCAAAGGTTCTGTCTCAAAGACATCCACAGCTGCTCCTGCAAGTTTCCCTGACTTTACGGCTCTACATAGAGCATTCTCATCTATTATGCCGCCACGCGCACAATTGATAATCCTTGCACCCCGTTTCATCAAACCAAACTCTTTATCATTTATTATATACTTTGTATCAGGCGTCAGAGGAAGGTGAACTGTTATATAATCTGCCTTTTTTAAAACGTTCTCAAAAGTCTCAAGTCTTATGCCAAGCTTATCTGCCTTTTCAGTGGAGATAAATGGATCATATGCTGTAATACGCATTCCAAATGCCTGAGCGCGGTTAGCAACCTCTGTGCCAATTTTCCCTAGCCCAATTATACCCAACACCTTGCCATACACCTCTGTTCCAATAAATTTCTTTTTATCCCAGAGACCATTCTTTAAAGATTGGTTTGCCTGAGGAATATTGCGGGAAAGAGCCAGAAGCATGCTTAGTGTATGTTCTGCCGCTGAAATAGTATTGCCTCCGGGCGTATTCATAACAACTATACCGCGTTCCGTAGCTGCAGGTATATCTACGTTATCCACGCCAACTCCAGCCCTGCCAATTACCTTTAACTTTTCTGCAGACTCAATTATATCCTTTGTAACCTTGGTTTTACTTCTTATAACCAGACCTTCATAATCTTTGATGCAGCCTCTGAGTTCTTCGGGAGACATGCTTGTTTTTACATCAACATCTATCTTACTATTTTTGAGAATCTCTATTCCTTCTTTTGCCAAGGAATCACTTACTAATATCTTCATTTTAGGACCTCCTCTGCAGCTTTTATCCCTTTGCCAAGTTCAAAATTATATCCGGAATCTACCAGAGCCATTTCCAAGGCTGAAATTACTGTAATAATATCAAACGTATCTGAATAACCCATATGAGCGATTCTTATTATCTTCCCCTTAAGCTGCTCCTGGCCGCCGGTAATCATAACATCATATCTCTTCTTTAAGCTCTTTACCAAATCCACGCCATCTACTCCCTGTGGAACCTTAACAGCCGTTACTGCGTCTGATGGAGATTCTGAAGCTAAAAGTTCAAGCCCCATAGCTTTTATTGCAGCTCGCGTAGCTTTAGCCAGTTTGCTGTGTCTTGCAAGTACATTCTCAAGTCCTTCTTCCTTTATCATCTCCAATGACTTACTTAAACCAACTATTAGTGACACAGCAGGAGTATATGGAGTTTGATCAGTTTTTAGAGATTTTCTTGCCTTTGCAAAACTCCAGTAATATTTAGGACATTTGGAGTTTTCTACCAAATCCCATGCTTTATTGCTTACGCTTGCAAACGCCAATCCGGGAGGCAGCATTAACGCCTTCTGAGAACCGGCAACTACTACATCCACATTCCAATTATCAGTCTGTATATCAACCGCTCCAAGCCCGCTAACAGCATCCACTACTAAAACAGCAGGAAATTCTTTGACAATACTGCCTAATGCTTTGACATCATGCATAACACCCGTTGATGTTTCTATCAATGTGGCAAAAACAACTTTTATTCCCTTTTCTCTTTTTAAAATGCTCCTTACATCCTCAGGATTAACAGGCTTACCCCATTCAACATCTATTGGGAAAGTTTCTATGTTGTATGCCTTACATATTTCATCCCATCTTTCTCCAAACTTACCCCCTTTAATTGTCAGTGCTTTATCCCCGGGAGACAGAAGATTAACAACACTGGCTTCCATAGCTCCTGTGCCTGATGAAGCAAACATGAGGACATCGTTTTTTGTCTGAAAGACATATTTCAGCCCTTCATTAACAGAACGAAATATCTCAGTAAATTGAGGGGTTCTATGATGCACAATAGGCTTAGCGAGATCTAATAGAACATCAGAAGGAACAGAAGTCGGGCCTGGAGTTAGAAGATAATTTTTTCTCATTTTTTCTCCCCTATGTTGTTTTTTTGACTTACAACTTATCGAAAACGCACCTGAATCTTATTCAATTATGCAACCTTTGTCAAATGGAAAAATGGACTTTTTACACCCATCCTAAATCCCCCTTTGAAGTGGGACAATTTTTTAGGATATTTTTTGACAAATACAAATTGACTATTTGATAAAAACAATGTATATTCCGAAATAGCAGGACTAATATGGAGGGTATTCCGAGATGAAGAATATTAAAAGAATGCTGGAGATAAAGCTTCCTGAAAGGCAATCCGCGTTTTTGTGGGGACCAAGAAAAACGGGGAAAACCACATATTTAAAGAGTCACTTTCCTGATAGCCTTGTGTATGATTTTCTGAAGACAGACTTTTTTATCGAAATCTTGAAAAATCCGGCGCTATTGCGAGAGCAAATACTTGCAAAGAATAATAGTGTCTTAAAGCATCCAATAATACTTGACGAGGTGCAAAAAGTTCCTCAGGTGCTTGATGAAGTACACTGGCTGATTGAGAACAAAGGATTAAGATTTATTCTCTGTGGATCAAGCGCAAGAAAATTACGAAGGGGACATGTTAATCTTTTAGGTGGAAGAGCCTGGCGTTACGAAATGTTCCCGCTTGTTACAGCTGAGCTTAAAAAGATTGATCTCCTGCGTATTCTAAATCATGGCATGATACCATCGCATTATTTACAGGATGACGATTATAAAAAATCCTTAAAAGCTTATGTGCAGGATTATTTAAAAGAGGAGGTCTTTGCCGAGGGATTAACGCGAAATATCCCTGCCTTTTCAAGGTTTTTTGACGCATTTGGATATTCACACGGTGAGCTTACGAATTATTCTAATGTTGCGCGAGAGTGTGGAGTAGATTCAAAAACAGTCAAAGAATACTATCAAATCCTTGTCGACACATTGCTGGCTATGCGGATTGAACCTTTCAAAAAGAGACAATCACGGCATGTTATAACTAAGATTCCGAAGTATTACTTGTTTGATGTAGGAGTTGCCGGATGCCTAACAAAGCGGCATCTTGAGGAAGAAAAAGGTGTTGACTTTGGAAAAGCGTTTGAACACTTCTTGCTTATGGAGATAGTTGCTTACCGATCTTATAGCGGCAAGGATTTTGAAATAAATTTCTGGAGAACAAAGTCTGGTATTGAAGTAGATTTCGTGCTCGGAAAAGGAGAGATTGCCGTGGAGATAAAAGGAACGAACCGCGTTGATAAAAGGGATCTTAACGGACTGATGACTTTTATGGAAAGTTATTCTCCAAAAAGAAGGATCATTGTTTGCAATGAAAAAGAAAAGAGACTTCATGCCAAAATAGAGATAGTCCCCTGGTATAATTTTCTGAGCGAATTATGGGAAGGAAAAATTCTTTAAAGTTCCAACAGACAGCTGAAGCTATCTGTTGTCCCCTCCCCCGCAACCGCCTGCTTTAGCTGGCGGTTATTGTAGGGGCAGCCCTTGCAGCTGCCCGTTTGTCATTCTACGAATTGATTGGGGAATCCAGATGATTCTGGGATTTCTTCTATTTCTTTATCCTACGATAGGTTGATCTCCAGCAGGCTCAATTCTTTCTTTAATGACATTAATTTTATTCTTAGTTTCCAACTTCGCTTTTAGTTCCCTTATCGCTGTTATTATATCTGCCTTTGTAGCAAATGGATTATCTGCGGAAGGAGAATTAGCCCCTGTCATAGCAGCTTTTTCGTCTGTAATTGGAAGCCTTGTGTCATTTCCCTCACAGACTGTCTTTGCAGTTGTTCCATATAGAGGATATAATTGTGTATCATCGCCTGTAATTCCGTCTTTACCTATACTTGATATACCGTGTTTTGTTACTTTGTCAAAATAGAATATATCTGTGCGCTGGTCAAAGATGTGATGCACTCCATAGTTTTTTGATTTCATTTTACTTTCACCTCCTTTTTTAAAAATTTTCCAAAATTCTTATATCTTTATCTTCAATCATAATTTTATGCGCCACTGGAAGAAATTCCTTCATTCTTTTTTGCAATTCTGCCACTACAGCATCAGCTATTATATTATCCTCTTTTAAATTAGCCCACTGAAACATCCAAGAGTGATGCTGTGATTCCAAGAGCAAAGATTTTCTGCACACACACTCTGCAATTATCTCTGCTAGAATTGCACGAAAATAAATAGACTTTTGCCCTACAAAATTAGGAGGGGGGCCTAAATATCTCTTTAGTGAAGGATGTTTGGCAGATATAAGAAGTAAGTAAGGCTTGCCTTCGTGATCGCCCCACTTCGCTCTATAATTACCGAAGTCTTCATCTTTTATATCAATTTCCAGAGGAGGACCACTTTCTTCTTTCTGTATTGTTTTTACTTTCGTAATCGCATCATAATTGCCCAACTTTGCTGATAAATTAATTGTCTCATGACACAACCTCCTTGCTTCTATGACGATATCAGCACGTGCAAAATTAGACCCGTGCACAGGAACTAGTATGCATCTACCTTTTATTGGCAAACTGACATTATCACTTGAAATAACCTTAATTTCTGTTTCTATATTAATAAGCTCGGGGTATTTAGCAAATAGCTGTATAGTTTTTGAACTCCTTTCTCTGATTTTATAGTGTTTATGCTCAAACTCTAAAGGGGAAATAAATTCTCTCTCCTCTATTTTGTTTTCAACGACCGTAACAAATGCTTCAGCTTTATGTAATCCTTCATGTTGAGTTTCAATAATAACTCCATCCTTTAAAGCAATTCCTTTGATACTAAATCTACCATATAATAAATTATTTCTTTTTTTGTGCGCAACTAACTTAACAATGGGATTCAAAAATTCGATAGCTTCGCTGTCTTTTCCTAATGACACCTCTGCTTCTTCTTTATTAAATATTCTACGATCAACGTATAAACTAAATGACCTCACATTCCCTAATGCCACATTTGCATAGGTAGGATATATGAGAATTCCACGCTTAGTAAATGAGTCATCATGCAATCCTTCGTCAATGCTCGGCTCGTCTAAATCTTCTACCTGTTGAACTAAGAATTTTGATGCAGCTTGCGCGAGTTTATCAAACCGTCTTTTTAATTCCTCATCGACTATTTCCTCTTTTGACTTTTTCGAAGCGGCGCGATCCTTATCAATTAACTCCTTCAAACGTTGAGTAGGCAAATCAAGTAAGGTTTTAACAAACGGGTGCTCTCTATACAAACCATACTGCCTATTGGGATCTATTACTAAACTAGGGTTTTCTATTGTTGGGGCTACACGACTTTCTATTCTTTTATCATACTCTTCCATTAAAAAGTCTATATATTCACACTCTATGCGACCAAAATATTTTTTCCCATAAACATCATTCTCAAAACTATTCTGCAACAAACTACATTCGTGTATTGCACGCTTACCTTTAATAATCAATCCAGATTTTCTAAATTTATCAGAAATATCCACTAATGGCTCTGGAGATCGGAATATAATTAACTTCGCCTTTGCGTGAGGATAACCTGGAACAATAAATTCTTCTTTACAAACTAGCTCTGCCGGCGATTGATAATGCTTCAACTTTTTCAGATTATCATTACTATTAATGTCCTTGAACCCAATATCGCAAGGAGAGTTTTCTGCCATTATATCTCTTAAGGCAAAGTGAAAAGGAAGATTTTCACAAATAGTTTTAGACCTTGGTAAACGATGCCGTGTCAATTCAATAGTCACTACGGTACCGTTACGTCTTTCGATATTAAGATACTTTCGTAATTCTTGAGTCACTGTTCTACGCTTTACTAATGGAATAAAATCGCCATCGCTAGTTATTTTTACTTTATAATATTTACCGTCTACAATTGACTCAAATGTAGTATCACCTAATTCTGTAACATCTTTGGCGCCTCTTCCCATGATACCCCTGTCCCCTTCTTCACTACTTCGTTTACCAACATTTAATAGCTTTTCCAGCATAGTATCTAGTGTCATTCCTTCCGCCCTATCTCGTACGATCAAGATAGAACTAGCATTTTTACGAGCAAGGGTTTCTATCAATATCCGTCCACCATCTTTTGGAATTAATTTACGCTTATATAATCTATGATAACTATCATCAGCATTAGTTATAAGTTCAACTAGTGCATCAAAAGAATCTCTTATTGAGAACTGGCGATTATGCACCCAATATCTTTTCGTTACCTTCAATTCTAAGGGTTGACCGAGTTTAATTGCCATTGCATCCTCCTCAATTAATTAATAAATCCTTAAATCTTTCTCCACAAATATCTAAGAAAGATTGAATCTCTGAATCATTAATCGCAAAAGCGGTAGTTTTAAAAAGATCGAATTTTTGCCTTATAACTTCTTTGCTTGCGTCAGGGCTACATCTCAACATATCTGTAAAGTCATAAGCTGATGCCTCCTCAAGAGACTTTTTTTCTTGATATATCTTAAATGTTTTTTCTTTGTGGATTCCTTTAATAAAACGCTGTGCTTGATGTTTTGGCAATTCTTGGGAAATAGGTTTCTCTACTTTTAAACTGTTCAAAATTCGTGTTTGATTCTCAAAAAACCATTTTATACCGGCAGAAGTAAACTGCCATCCTTCACTTTCACCACCGCCCTTATCTCTTCCTGCCCTTCCCTTAACAAGCTTTTGTTTTTTTGCTGATTCAAGTGCATATCTGACGGTGGTTTTATCTGGAAATTTACGTTTCCGAAATTCGAGTAAACTCCAACAAAAACGTTCTTCGGAAAGATTGTACGCTTCCCATGCGATAAGTTCAGTATGAAGCTTTTTAGACGTGCCACCTAACTTATGTAGAACATATAATACAACATCAACATTTGATAACCCTCCACCTATAGGCATTTTGTCCTCCTTTTATAAAGTGAATTTGTTGGACTTAGATTTGCTGTTAAAAAGAATTTTAACTCTTCTTAGCTCAGAATCAACAGCGGAAAATATTTTGGATACATCTTCGTTAGAGTAACCATATATCCCGCGGTTAGAACAATTACCTAATTTACGAATGGTGTCCAACACCTTTTCTGTCCTTTTTGAAGCAATCCTTTTAAATCTTTGTTCTTTATTTTCATTTTCAACTTTAGGTTTTACCATGCTTGCCTCCATTAATGTCAATTAATTATTACATATTTTCCATTGATTATATACTATTAAAAAAACTTGTCAAGTATTTTTAAAATATTTTTCATTAGTTGTAACTTTTATGATGTCTTACAGGAGAAAAAACGCCAACCTGCGTCGTCTTCAAGATATTTGTTTATTCGTACAAACTCAACATTATACTCCCACCATCCCAAAATCATAAAGAAAAAAGGGCGAAATCAGGGGGATGTTTTAATGTGCGATTTTTGGGGATACTTTTGACAAATACATAGACGATTAAGGCAAATTTGAATTCACAATGCAGATTTGTCTTGACGTGGCGTAACATTGATGGTAAAAGGTAGTTATGGTTAGTCAAGAAAATTTATATATACACAGGGAGATAGAAGATACACTCCGTCATTCGGTTAGGCATTTTCCTGCTGTTGCCTTAACTGGTCCACGACAATCAGGGAAATCTACTCTGGTTAAGAATGTTTTTGGAAAGACTCATGCTGTGGTTTCCTTTGATGATCCACTTATGCGCGAACGGGCGATTTCTGACCCCCGACTTTTTATTGATAGCCTTGGTGAGAATATAGTGTTTGATGAAATTCAATATGTCCCTGAAATCCTTTCTTATATAAAGATGCTAATTGATCAAAAACGTCATAGTTATGGCAGATTTATTATTACAGGTTCACAGCAATTTCATCTTATCAAAAATCTGGGAGATACATTAGCCGGCAGGGTTGCCTTGCTTGATCTATTGCCATTTAGCATAGAAGAGAAAAGGAAGATTGTCTCGCTAAAAGCTAAATTATCCAATGATCAAGAGAGTTTTCTTCATGCCTGCCTCAGGGGTTCTTACCCAGAAAACTCAATTCACTCAGGCGTAAGTTCCCGGCAATGGTACGGTAGTTATGTGCAGACCTACTTAGAACGAGACATACGCACAATTTATAACATAGGCATTTTAAGAGAATTTCAGCAGTTTATGCGTCTTTTGGCTGGGCGCTGTTCGGGAATATTGAACTTAAGCTCACTTGCCAGTGATTTAGGCGTAAGCGGCAATACCATTAAAAAATGGCTTTCAATATTAGAAGCAAGCCATATTATTTATGTCCTTCCACCATATTACAGGAATTTAGGAAAGCGGATAACTAAAAGTCCAAAAGTTTATTTTTTAGACGCTGGGTTAGTTTGTTATTTAACCGGCTTGGAGACCAAAGAGCATTTACTAAACGGACCATTAGCCGGCGCCTTGTTTGAAAATTTTGTTATTCAAGAGACCGTAAAACACTTTTTTAACCGTGGTATCAAACCCAATCTTTTCTACCTGCGGACACATAATGATGTAGAGATTGATTTAATTATTGAAAGCAACCTAAAGCTTTACCCCTTTGAGATTAAATTAAGTAAAACTCCAAATCTCGGCATGGCAAAACCGATAGAGACATTTAAGAAGCTATTTCCAAAACTAAAGATCGGTGACGGCAGTGTCATTTCTTTAAGCAAACAGGAAGTACCTTTGACAAAAAATGTATCAACCATAAGTGTAAATTCATATCTAAAGCACCTTGCTGAAATCAGCAAGGCTACTGTTCCGAGATGAAAAGCAAGGCTATTCTCATAGCAGCACTGCTTTTTCTACTATTACAAAGTTCGTATGCAGAACAACAAATTTCAATTGATGATGTTACACGATTAGCGCTTGAAAATTCACTGGATATCCAGATTGCTAAGATTGATGTGTATAAAGAAAGAACATCTCTTGGAAAGGCAAAATCAATCTTTGATACATTCCTGAATTCAGGAGCAAGCTATGAGGATGATAAGAAAAAGACCTCAACAACTCTCTCCAGAATAAAAACCGCTACAAATGAATATTCACTTGGCGTTGAGAAAAAGCTTCCAACAGGATCAAGCATTAAAATAGATGCAGAACATTCATTAGTTGATGCCAATTCCTCTTCTTCAGCAATAAACAACTATAATGAATCAAGCATTAAATTTTCTCTCAATCAATCACTGGGGAAAAACTTTTTTGGACTAGCTGACCGATCTAATATTAAGATAACAAAAATTAATATAGACAATGCAGAATATTCCTCTTTAGGTGAAATTGAAAATGCTCTTTATAAAGCCCAGGCAGCTTACTGGAATGTTGTTCTCAAAGAAAAAGAACTCGATATAAAATTGGATATGCAGAAGGAAGCTGAAAAGCTATATTCCATATACAAAGAAAACTATGAAAGAGGAACAACTGAAAAAGGAGACTTGTTCGCAATTGAAGCCAATATGCGCACAAGAAAAAATGAAGTGCTTATAGCTCATCTAGAGAAGGAAATTGCAAAAAACAACCTGTTATTCCTGCTTAACGAAGAAGACACACACATTCAGCTGCAGCCTCTTGACCCGCTGGTTACCACTCTGCACAGCGTTGATGTGTATGCAATACTGAAAGAGGCAATCCTGCATCGCAGGGACTATAAGGTCATAAAGAACAAAATAGAATCGCAAAATATAGATATAAAAATAAAAAAGGATGCTCTATGGCCTGAAATTGATCTGGAGGCCAGTTTTCTGAAGAACGGGCTGGCTTCAAACTATCAAGACTCGTGGAATAAAACTTCTGACGAAAATAACTACGAGTTTTTTACGGGGATTACCTTTAGAATACCCCTTGAAAACCGCTCGGCAAAGGCAGACCTTGAAAAGGCAAAACTAAACAAGGAACAGCTTCTTCTTTTCCTTAAACGGACTGAACGACTAATATTAAAAGAGATCAACAACAAAGTTAAAGAAGTAAACAGTCTGAAGAATCGAATTGAACTGCTTACTTCCATTAGCAAATTGCAGGAAAACAAACTAAAAGAAGAAATGAAGCATCTTAGTTATGGACGTTCAAGCTCGGATATTATTCTTCGTTATGAAGAAGATTTATTACAAGCCAATCTAGATCTAAGCTCATCATTATTTAAATACAGGGTCAGCCTTATTGACCTGGATCTGGCAAAAAATACACTGCTTGATAAATACTGGAAGGGCGTGTTATGAAAATAAGTGAATTTTCAGTTAAACATTCTCTTTTAATTAATCTCATTTCAGTTTTTATCCTGATTGCGGGTTTCTATACCTTATACATCTATAAGATAAGAAAAGAGGCTTTCCCTGAAGTCTCGATGGATGCAGTAGTTATCAGCACTGCTTATCCTGGCGCTCCTCCTGAAGAGATTGAAAAATTAGTAACAGTACCTATTGAAAAAGAGCTCAAGAGCGTAGACGGAATTAAAGAGATACAGTCCATATCTGATGAAAACGTTTCTACTATCATGATCAATATTAGTCACGATGCAAAAGACAAAGACAAGGTTGTAGATGATATTCAACAGGCTGTTGATCAGGTTCAGGATCTTCCCGGCGATGCTGAAGATCCAATTGTAACAGAAATCACTACAGGTGAGGTCCCAGCAGTTGAAATCGCATTGAGCGGAGATTTGCCGGAGACTGAACTTCGAAAATACGCAGAAAACCTTGAGGATATACTTGAGGATATACCCGGTGTCTCGTCTATCTCCAAACGGGGCTGGAGAGATGAAGAAGTGTGGGTGGAGGTGGATCCTGATAAAATGAAAGACTTTCACGTCAGCGTGGAAGAAGTAATGAATGCTTTGCGTGAGAAAAACATCAGTATTCCGGGCGGAAAACTGCGTGGGGAAAAAGAATTCAGCATCCGTACCACAGGGGAATTTCACAAAAAGCAGGAGATTGAAAACGTGATCATACGCGCCAATGACCTTGGCAATTGGCTGCGCATAAAGGATATTGCTTCAGTTCGTTTTTCTCTTAAAGAAGAGGATGTGATCAATAAAAGCTTTGGAACACGTTCAATTAATCTAACTGTAATCAAAAAATCAACAGGCGATACAGTCAAAATTGTTGATATAGTTAAGGATAAAACAACTGACTTTATTCATAGAGCAGACCCGAAATTAAAGGTCTCCTACATTAATGACATGTCTTTTTACATTAACAGGCGGTTGGGTGTATTAAGAAATAACGGAATTATCGGATTGGTTCTCGTTTTATGTGTTCTTATGTTGTTCCTTAACTATAGAGTGGCTTTGTTAACAGCATTGGGAATCCCTATTGCTTTTTGCGTTACACTGACAATCATGGGATTTACAGGCTTAAGCGTAAATCTTATAACTATGCTTGGCCTGATCATAGTTCTGGGAATGTTAGTGGACGACGGAATTATCGTGGCAGAGAATTGCGCGCGCCATCTGGAGACAGGTTTAGATCCTCATCAGGCAGCTATTATCGGGACACAGGAAGTTGTTAAACCTGTTACAGCCACAATAATCACAACTATTGTAGCTTTCAGTCCGCTTATGCTCATAGAAGGGATAATTGGTAAATTTATATTGGGCATACCGATAGTTGTGATTATTGCTTTAAGCGCATCACTGTTTGAAGCTTTAGTAATTCTCCCGTCTCATTTTGCGGATTTTGTTGGAATAGGAAAAAACAAGAAATACAGATCAAAGAAGGACTTGCCATGGTTCAAGACATTACTCAAATTTTATACGGGAATAATTAACAAAGCTCTTAACCGGCGCTATTGGGTGCTCGCTGGTGTTATCGTGGTGCTCCTTCTGACTTTTGCACTAAGCAGGATAATGCCTTTTATCCTTTTTGGATCTGAGGGTATAGAGCAGTTCTTTATACGCGTAGAAACTCCCTCAGGTACAAACCTTTATACTACAAACAAATTAGTAAAAGAGATTGAGGAAAAAGTGGCGCAGCTTCCTGAAAATGAGCTGGATGCCTATACAACTCAGGTTGGTTCCTCAGGAGATACATGGATGTTTGACCCTTATGGAAAATCAGGTCCTCATGTAGCGCAGATTGTGGTTTACCTTACTCCAAATACTGAGCGGGAAAGAAACGTTGAGCAAATCGTAGAGGATTTGAGAGATAGAACTAAAGATGTCAAAGGATTTGAGAAAATTTATTTTGAAAAACCCCATGAAGGTCCGCCTGTTGGAAAAGCTGTGGCGATTAGAATTCGCGGAGAAGACTTCGCAGTACTAGAAAAAATATCAAATGAGATATTTCCATTCCTGAAGAACATAGAAGGAGTAACAGATATTGCCTCTGATTATGAAGTAGGAAGAGGTGAAATTCGGGTTGTAATTAATGAGGAACAGGCAGCGCGTTCCTATCTTTCAGTAAAAGAGATTGCCTCTACTATCCGTTCTGCATTTAAAGGTGGACTTGCTACATCTATTAAACCGACCAAAGCTGAGGAAGAAATTGATGTAATTGTTCGTTTCCCTGAAACTTCCCGCAGTAAAAAAGAGACCTTTGAAAAAATACTTATATCAAACAAATTCGGCAATCTTATCCCGCTAAAAAAAGTTGCGCATCTGGAAGACAGAACATCAGTAACCCGTATCCGCCATTTAGACGGAAAAAGAGTAATTACAATTCACACTGATGTTGATACTAAAAAGATAACTTCTTCAAAGGCTAATCAACTTTTGGCTGAAAACTTTAAGTACATCCCAGGGAAGTATCCGGGTTATGATATAAAATACACAGGAGAGCAAGAGGAGAATATCAAAATGGTCAACAGCTTTGTTAAAGCCTTTGGTCTGGCATTCTTCTTGATATTCCTGATCTTAGCCGCTAACTTTAACTCATTGATTCAGCCGCTTATAGTAATGATGGCTATCCCTTTTGGCCTGATAGGTGTTATATGGGCATTTTTCTTCCATCAGCTTCCTATAAGTTTCTTTATGATGATGGGTATTGTAGGCCTCAACGGTATTGTGGTAAATGACTCTATTGTGCTTGTAGATTTCATCAATAACCTGCGCAGAAAAGGAGTGGATAGACGGGCGTCTATCATAGAGAGCGGACAGTTAAGATTAAGACCTGTCCTGCTCACTACAATCACAACAGCATTGGGCCTTGCACCGACAGCCTATGGTATCTGGGGAAACGACCCATTTCTAAGACCAATGGCTCTCACTATTGTATGGGGCATCGTTTGCGCCACCCTGCTAACCCTAATTGTCCTTCCATGTATCTATGCCATTATTGATGACATAACGCTTAAGATTGCAGGACACACAACAGTAAAAAAGGATGAGGAATAGATGGAGGTTTTAAGCAATTTGAGCTATGGTAATATCTAGGAAAGGTGAGTTATGAAGAAGTGTCCATTCTGTGCCGAAGAGATTCAGGACGAAGCGATAAAGTGTAAGCACTGCGGTGAATTCTTGGAGAAGAAGATTAAATGGTATTTCAGTAAAACCTTTATTGTCATTGCAGTTGGCTGTGTGGGTCCCCTGGCACTTCCTTTGATATGGTGGCGCCCGCAAACAACACGAGCCTGGAAAATCGGACTGACAATAGGCATTCTTTTACTCAGCTGGCTTTTGCTTCAGGCAACTATGAAATCCATTGCAAGTCTCAGACAATGCTACGAACTGATGAACGAATTCTAGAATGAGCGGTAGGCAGAACAAACTGAATGTACTCTACAAAAATAGGTGCACACATTTTTGCCTATTTTTACTGAGGTTTTAAGCAAGAGGGCATTATAATTTCTTGTGAATCATCAGGGTTTATGGTAATCTGTTTTTACAGTATGAGAGGGTGATATTGTGTCTATACTACAGATAGATAATAGTAGTGAAAAAAAAGAAATGGAGTTTGAACTGGACTACTTGAAAAAGCTCTCTATTGGTGAACGGATGCAAATGATGCTTCAAAAATCTAAAGAGATGGCAAAAATTCTTAGAAGAAATGAAGACAGAAAAACTACTTTCATTACTCAGAGACAATAAGGTAGAATTTGTCCTGATTGGCGCAGTCACCTTCCCTGTCTATGGTTACTCAAGATCCACATTAGATACTGATATCTTTATAAGACCAACAATCAAAAACGCAAGAAACACACTGATAAGCCTGGAAGAATTTGGTTATGATGTGTCATCCTTAACTCCTGAATTGCTTCTGAAGAAAAAAACTCTTATCCGGCAATATATTGTGGAAACAGACATTCATCCATTTGTCAAAGGTATTTCATTTGAAGAGGTTTGGGAGAATAAAGTTGAGAACTTCTTTGGTAAGCAGAAAGTTTATTTTGCTTCTCTAGAAGATATTATAAAAATGAAGAAAGCTGCTGGAAGAGTTAAAGATAGAGAAGATTTGAAAGTTCTCAAAAGATTGTTAAAGCAAGAAAGACCTAATTAGCAATTTCTATTCTGTTTCACCTCGGAGAAAAAACAGAGAGATGAAGAAAACTAAAATAGGACTTGCCCTGGGAGGCGGGGCTGCAAGAGGTCTGGCCCACATTGGAGTTCTGAAAGCTTTAGTGGAAAACAATGTTCCTGTCGACATGATAGCTGGAACAAGCATTGGAGCATTAGTGGGCGCCTGTTTCGCTAAAGATGGTGAAATAAATACTCTTGAAGAAATAATATTAAACATAGATTGGAGACAATTAGCTCTTTTACTTGATCCGAATTTAGCTCTATTGAAAAAAGGATTTATTCACGGAGAAAAGATTAAAGAGCTTCTGCGTTCCATTATCGGAGACATAGAATTTAAGGATTTAAAAATTCCACTTAGAGTCATAGCCACTGATGTCATTACAGGGGAAGAAGTAGTGATTGACAGCGGTTCTGTAGCTGAAGCTGTAAGAGCAAGCATTTCAATTCCAGTGATATTTACGCCTGTAAAGTTTGAAAACAAGTTTTTAGTAGATGGAGGCATAGTAAATCCTGTTCCTGTAAATATAGTAAGAAATATGGGAGCAAAACTTGTTATTGCCTGTAATGTAATACCAGAGCCTCAAAAAAGAGGACATATTACTTCTGAGGTAATTAATAAACAACCTCTTACTCTGCCCCAACATTCCCGAAATCACACGATAAACAAATCCCTTGCAAAATTAAATAGTAAAATAGATAAGCTCATTCAGGCAAACAAAGACAAGTTAGAAACCGTCCGTGAATTTACTTCTATATTAAAAAATAAAATATATAAAGGGCAACAAGTAGATTCAAACACTCCCAATATAATTGATGTTTTAATACACTCATTCTATATTATGGAGCATAAAATAGCTGCTTCAAACTTAAAGAAAGCTGACATAATAATTAATCCTGAGGTGAATCATATCTCCACCTTGGAATTTCACAAAGGAGCAGAAGCTATATCAGAAGGTTATAAATCAGTATTAGATGTGTTACCAAAAATTAAAAAAAAAGCTAATATATGTTAAAAAGAATCTTCGTATTCGTTTTATTGTGTGTATTTCTTACAGGTTGTATCACTTCCTTAAGACTTACCAGAAAAGAAAGTAAAAAAAATAATATTCTTGAGGAGTTTGGAATAAAGTATAAACCAGATTATATAATATCCTCTTTTCTTTATAAAGACCCTCCTAAGATTGTCGCAATACTTCCATTCGAAAATATTACAAGAGAAATAAAGAAAGATGGAAACATTCAAACAAAAAACAACAATCTTCCAAAAGATATAGCTGACCTCCTAAGAGATACATTCTTCAGACACATAAGCACAAAATCCTATACATATATGAAACTTAAAAAGAGTGATGCTTTACTTAAAGAACAAGGCTTGATAAATCCTGAAAAAACTTTGCCTGCTGATGCCCTGATCTACGGAAAGGTTACTCATTACAGAAAATTCTATGGGGTAATTTATTCCCAGGTAGGTATTGGGGTTTCTGTAAAAATGGTTGATTCACACACAGGCAACTTATTATGGCAGGCAAGCGGTATATCTACAAGTCATGAAGGCAGACTATATCTATCTCCACAGGACTTAGTGATGGGAAGTCTTAAAGCGGCTTTGCATATGAGAAAGACATGGATATATCGGGTTTCTGACCAGCTTTTTAGAGATATATCCATAACCCTGCCAGATGTAGTCACTCCTGTAATTCCCACAGTTATCATAAATAATAAAACTGCTTCCATTTACTCCGAACCATCAAGGAATGCTGAAATTATCGCAAGCGCGTCCAGAAAAACAAAATTTAATATGATTAGCAGATTGGATGATTGGTATTTTATAGAAATCACTGAAGATAAGGAGTTGCAACCCCCTAGGTTTGGATGGATCCATAAAGAGGATGTTGTTTCTCATTTTATCAAGATTGAAACAGCAAAAAAATTGCAGCGTCTTAGTAAAAAACAAGCTGCTCTTTACCCAAAAGAACATATTAATACAGAAAAACACACCGCCAGATACTATATGGTTAAAAAAGGAGATACATTACACAGCATAGCCGGAAATCCTGATATATATGGAGACAGAGCAAAATGGAAACTAATCTATGATGCAAACAAGGAAAGAGTCCCGCAAATCAACTTTTTAAATCCGGGACAGATTTTAATAATCCCTTAACGATTTAGGTATCGAATTGTCTTTAATCTTTTTCGCCTAGAAGATGATGGTGCACAACCGTTCCGTCATCCATATCATTGCGTTTGATAGTTGAAAGACGTTTAAATAGTCGTTTTATATCTCGTATCCCCCCCCATGTAAACCAGATGGTGGCGGGAATTCCAATCAGAAGTTGCAGCCATATCCAAATATGCCAAAAAGTAGCCCACGAATCCGTCGGAACATCAACAATTAGGTTGTAGATGGTTCCAAAGAGGAAAATGCCAAACCAGCCAAAATTCCAGACTACCAAAGCGCCGGCTAGGAACTTGTCCGAACGGCTGAACTCCTTGCTTATACCCATTATCTTCCACCAGATGGACTTAGGAGCATCGGAAGCTTTGACATGCTCTCCCTTTACAGCATATTCTCCAATATGCAGCATTCGCTGCATATTGAATGGTTTCCTGCAAGTCAGTATGGAAATTATGATATAGCTCAGAATGCAGGAGAGCATGATAAAAAACCATACAGTCTGACTATTGATGGAATTGAGTTTATCCATAAACTGCAGAAACAGCCCTCTGTCAGCAATATTCTTGAAGTGGGGTGCAATCTGTCGCAGGACGATACGGCTAATTGCCATAACCCAGCCGATTGTTAGGGCTGTACAGGCGGCAAAAGTTGTGCCTCGTTTCCAGTATAATCCGCCGACAATAGCTGCGCCCAGACCACTGACTATAGCGCCGGTTATTGCAAAAAACATTAAAATATATTCACTTTGTCTGAATAAAAGACTAAATAAAAATGCAAAGACTGCCACACCAAAAATAGACCAGCGTAATAGCGAAACATGGTGTTTTGCCTCAAGTGGTTTTTTGCGGAAAGGCAATATAACGTCCTGAATAAGGATGCTTCCCCATGAATGCAGATAAGTGTCCTGGGTGGTGATGAGAAAGAATAACATCACTGCACAAAAAAGCCCCTTGATTCCATTTGGAAGAATATAAGCAAGAGCAACCGGCACACGCATTTGATTTGCGATTGTAGAATTGTCTACGGTTTTCAGGACATTTACAACTGCCGAAGCTTGTGTAGAAAATTTCGGAAGATTAAGAAAAGCAAAAGCGCAGATTGGCAAAAGAACTAACATCAATACCTGAACAAGTTGTTTCCACAGGCTGATAACTGCGCCCATTTTCTGCTCATGCGGATTAAGACCCGAGCTAAAATATGCTTGAGAGCCCTGCCATGACATGTATGCATAAAATGACCCGAATACTGTGATAAGAAAAAAGAAAACGTTAAAATCTTTTACCTTTGATGTGTGATAAGGATGCAACATAGAAGCATCTACAGGCGCCATTTTTATGGCTTGAGTAATATCCAGCCATGAAAATTGGTTGAGAAGAACTAAACATACAATAATGAAAGCAATGGCACAGAAAATACCCTGAATACAGTCAGTAACCATAACTGTAATCTGTCCCCCCAGGCAGGTATAGAGCATGGCTATCCCCAAAGTTAAAATCATTACAGGAGCAAACGTGGGAATCTCCATTCCCATCAGCATGAATTTATTTGGGAATCCACAGAAATAGACGAAGAACCGAGAAGCTACTGCGGGGAATATCCCAAAATTAACAATACCGGACAGCCATGTTATAATTCCTGAGTAGATACGGAATTTTTTGCTGTAACGAACCTCAAAAAATTGGGCTATGGTCATACAGCGGGTTTCACGGAATCTGTAGTAAACCCATCCTGTCATGACGATAAAAACTCCGACAGGAAGCATCATGAGGCTCCACCAGATAGGTGGAAAACCAGCTGCATAGTACATTTCAAACATAGCAATTGCAGAAATGGCGCCAACACCTGACATACCACCAGCTATCGAAAGCAAAAAACGCCCAGCCGAACGATTAGCTGAAAGAAAATCTGCCACACCTTTCATATATTTTACTGTTTTAAGGCTGAAATAGGTTAAAAGTCCTATTGAGCAAAATACAATTGCCCAGTCCAGAAAGTTCAGATTCATAATATCCTCTATTTTTCAATAATAGTTTCTTCAATCTTCATTCCAAAATGCCTGCCAGACTTTTCTATGTGCCCGAGCACTTCATCTCCAGGCTTCAAGCTGACGACAGAAACTGGTTTTCCTTCCGGAGTTACTAATCTTATTGTTTCTGCATTTTGTAATACAAGTGATACTTTCTGTTTGTTGCAGGTTCCTTCTACAAGAAGCATAGGCCTTTTCTCAATCTTTATTCTGCCAACAATCACCTCTTGTGTCTTTCCTTCCCAGTTTACAATCAGTGCCTTATCCCCTGCTTTAAGATCCGAAAGATATCGTGTTTTTCCCTCTGTAACCATCACATATGCATGCACTCCTCCTGCATTTACACGAAAAGGTCTTTGATCAACATACGGATTTTCTACTGATTCTGAATGCAAAAGAAACATGCCCGAGCTTGTATTACCAACCAGCATTCCTTCTCCAATAGTCATATTAGTACATGTATCTATGCAAACCCTATCTCCAACGCCTAATGACTTTACAGACTTGATCTTTATTTTTTTAATAGATAGCAAGATACTTTCTATTTTTAGCCGTTTAATCACTTTTCTTAATTCAGCAGGATTTTTTATATCCAATAAAACACCATCTACCCCTTTCTCAAGGATATTCAAGGCTGCTTCTGCTTCTTGTAAATTTTTAACTTCTGCTATCAACCCTTTTGTTTGAGCAATAAGATTTTCCAGAGGGATAATCTTCCAGTCATGCGTTTTAATAACTATCCATTTGTTATGTATCGTTGCTGCTTTGATTTCATCCTCTTTTTTCTTAATTTCTATTTGCGCAACATCCTTGTCTATTCGCAGATCTCCATCCTCGGAAACAGTTTGTATTTTTCCCAGTTCCTTTACCTTCCCGTTAAATCCTCTATCAACAACAACAAAATCTGCTCCACATTCCAGAGCTGCAATAACAATCTCTTTATTCCACGGTCTCGCATTAACCCAAACTTGTTTCACTATTTATCATCCTTATTAATTTAAAATTTTTAACGCTTCCTCTACAGAGACATCTTCGTGCACAATCTTGCATATTGCCTCAACCATCTTTTTAGGATGCTTATGCTGGAATGCATTTCTTCCAATAGAAACCCCCGATCCGCCTGCTTCCAGCGAGTTTTTGACATTTTCAAGCACTTCGCTGTCATTAGACGCTTTTTCCCCTCCGGCAATAACTACTGGTATTGGACATCCTTCAACAACTTCGGAAAAAGTCTCCTTTGACCCTGTGTATGTAACCTTAACAATATCTGCGCCTAATTCTGCTGCAATCCTTGCCGCATGTTTAACTCCTTCAACATCTGATTCACTCTTGAACTTCTTCCCACGTATATACATCATTGCAAGAAGAGGCATGCCCCAGTTCATACATGCAACACTGACCATACCAAGATCCCTTAGCATCTCTGCCTCGTTCTCAGCACCAATATTTATATGAACAGATACTCCATCAGCGCCCATTTTCAGAGCATTTTCAACTGTGTTTACCAGTACCTTTGCATTTGGATCAGGACTCCAGAGAGTACTGCCAGAAAGATGCAGAATCAATCCTATGTCCTTGCCATGTCTTCTGTGGCCATGCATTGGAAGACCAACATGCCCTAAAACTGCATTTGCACCGCCTTCAGCGATGTCATTTACCATGTCCCGCATGTTTTCAATTCCCTTAATTGGACCTACAGTTACACCATGGTCCATTGGCACAATAACAGTTCTTCCAGTATTTCTATTAATTATTCTCTCTAAACGTACACTCTTTCCTAATCTGGACATATTGCAGTCTCCTTTATATTTGGATACAATCCGCATGATATTAAATTTTATGTTTCATGTCAAATTTCTCATAATCCTGCTAATCTGAGAATGTTATGACAAATCAAGTCAATTTCTTCATCTATATCACTTATTTCTATCCACTTAGTCCTAGGATCCTTGTTGAACCAAGTCATCTGTCTTTTTGCAAAATGACGGGTATTTTTCTTGAGGAGTGCTTTTGCCTCATCAAGACCATAATGTCCATTTATATATCCCAAAACTTCCCTATATCCCAAACTCCGCATAGGCAAAAGGTCTTCGTCATATCCTCTTATTATGAGCTGCCTAACCTCTCTCACAAGTCCTTTTTTAAACATAAAATCCACTCTGCCCTCAATTCTCCTATAAAGATTTTTGCGTCCTGTCTTAAGCCCTATTATGTGATATTGACAATCTATGGACTCGGCTTTAGTTTTACTCTGAAGACTTGAAATGGTCTCTCCTGTTGATAAAAAAACTTCCAAAGCTCTGATTATTCTTCTCCAATCATTTGGATGAATTCTTGATGCAGCTATGGGATCAACTTTTTTAAGCTTTCCATACAGACAATGTGAACCCTTATTAGCCAGCTGAGTTTTTACTCTTTTTTTAATAGTCTCTTTGATCATAGGTTCAGGGAAAAGACCGTCAATTACAGCTCTTATATATAAACCTGAGCCCCCGACAAGTATCGGGGTTTTGCCTGAGTTAATAATTCTATTTATTTTGTCTCTTGCCATTTTCGCATATTCCCCTGCACTGAAATATTGATCAGGATAAATAATATCTATCATGTGATGAAGAACTGATCTTCTCTCTTCTCTTGACGGTTTTGCTGTTCCAATATTCATGTATTTATACACTTGCATGGAATCTGCTGATACAATTTCTGAGGGGAAGAATGCAGAAAGGCTTACAGCAACTTTACTTTTACCTATACCTGTAGGACCTACAAGGACTATGACGGAGGAATTCATCTATTCTTTGACTTGTCAGAGCTTCCTTCTTGCTCAATTGCAAGCATAAATTTATCTACATCCTCATATTTAAACACAATGCAATTGTCTAGGCGATAGGCTTTCAGCTTTTGCTCAGTAATAAGTTTCAGCATCTCTTCTCTAGTAAGCTTTAACATTCGTTGAACCTGTTTTCTTGTTAGATACTTATCTTCTATCATCTACATGCCCTTTTTTATATCTAAAACCAATTCTTCTACGCTCTGGTATCTTTTTGCAGGATCAACATTAAGAGCTCTTAGAACAATATTCTCAATATCCTTAGACATCTCTCGATTATAAAATCGAGGGGATTTTACAAGCATATTCACTTGCTGAGTAACAATTTCATCGAATGAATTTCCTTCAAATGGTCTCCTGCCTGTTATAAGTTCATACATAACAACACCAAGAGAGTAAACATCAGATCTCTCATCTCCTCTATATCCTTTTATTTGTTCAGGCGACATATAATGCGGAGTACCAGCCCTTTCTCTAATCCTTACATTAGATTTATTCTTTTCATAAGCTAAACCAAAATCTACTATTTTTACATCCATGTCTTTTGTCAAAATCATATTTCTGCTTTTTATATCTTGATGGATAATCCCCTTTTCGTGAATATATGCAAGTGTTACACACATCTTCAAAATTATATCAATATAGTCTTTTAACAGAGTATGATGCGTTCTTATCATCTCTCTGAGATTGTGTCCATCAAAATATTCTAATACAATATAACAAATATCATCTTCTCTGTTAACATTATACACCTTGGGAATATTTTCATGATTTAATTTCTGCATTATCTCGGCTTCATAAAAAAATCTACTGACATGTTTTTTGTCAGTATCCGGTTTTATTTGCAGCACCTTGATGGCTACTTTTCTCTTGTCTTTAATCCCCAAATAAACATCAGTAAGACTAGTAGAAGAAAGATGTTTGATTATTTTGTATTCTGATATGTATGTGCCAATCATAATTTATAACTGCTGTTGTATTTTTTTTATTATATCGGTTGTTGAATGATTTTTTCTATCTCCAGTTATTGCAATCTGTCCACCATAGGAAAGAACAATATTTCGTTCTGGAACAGTCTCAGCTGTGTAATCTGTTCCTTTTGCATGTATTGCTGGTTTTATAATTCTTAACAAATTTTCTACAGTAAGGTCTGAAAAAAGCACTACATAATTCACGCATTCTAAAGCTGCTACAATCTCTATTCTATCTTCCTCCGGCATAATTGGTCTGCCATGCCCTTTCAACTGCGATTCAGATTCATCATCATTGATCCCTACAATTAATATATCGCCCAAAGACTTTGCCTGCTCAAGATATCTGGTATGCCCTACATGAAGAATATCAAAACAGCCATTTGCAAAAATTATTCTTTTATTATCTTTTTTAAGTTTTTTTACCAGATTAGGAAGGTTATTTAGACTGCAAACCTTCATGATTTTTTTGCGTGTTTTACAACCTCAACCAGCTCTTTTTGTGTGGCTGTAGCTGCACCGGTCTTCATAACAACAATACTGCCCGCATAGTTTGCCAGTCTTGCAGCCTCAATTGCACTTGCTCCTGCTGAAAGAGCCAGAGTTACTACAGCAGAAACCGTATCCCCTGCGCCAGTAACATCAACCACGTCTGTACTTCCGTGTATTGGGATAAATGTACTTTTACTGTGTTTGTCTAATACCATCATGCCTTTACTACCGCGCGTTATGATTGCATTCTCGCACTCTATCTCGGATTTAAGCCTCTCTGCTATGTTGCACAGGGATTTTTCTCCATTAATGCTGTAATGAAAAACATCTTCAACCTCTGTCTCATTCGGTGTTACTGCTGTTGCGCACTTATAATTGAGTAATCCATATCTGGAATCAACAACCAGAACAAGTTTCTTCTCTCTTGCATACTTAGATATTACAGAATACACCGCTTTCGAGATAGTCTTATATCCATAATCTGAAATAAGTACAGCATCCATAGTATCTAGTACTTCGTCAAGATAAGTAAGCATTTTTGTTTCGCTAATTGAACTTATGCGAAAATTCTTTTCTTTATCTATTCGTATAACCTGCTGCTTTGCTGTATGGTAACTACCTGCCATAATCCGTGTTTTTGTAATGGTTGAACAGGATTTATCAATAATAATTCCGTCTGTGTCCACCCTCATTTTCCCGAGAAAGGAAATGACCTCTTTCCCAGCATTATCATTCCCTATCACACCAACGGGATATACTCTTGCACCTAACGCTTTTAGGTTTGATATCGCATTTGCTGCTCCTCCCACCTTGAACATGTTTGAATCAAACTTTAAAATCAATACAGGCGCTTCCCTTGATATGCGGGAGACCTCCCCATATACATATTCGTCACATATCATATCCCCAATGCTAAGTACTCTTTTACCGCTGAACTTTTTAGTAATACCTGCTAAATCACTCATTTTTTTCTCTGTTTATATTTCTTATTATCCATTTTACAGCATCATATAAATCTTCTGCAATATGGGCAGGCACAATACCCGCCTTCCTTAGCTTATTTTGCTCTAGTTTTCCATAACCTGTTCTAACCAGTATTCCCATTGCAGATATATTATGGGCAACTTTAATATCTGTTAATTTATCTCCTATAATATAACATTTATTGAGTTTTAAATCAAAATCCTTTGCAGCCAGTTTGAACATCCCCTTTTTAGGTTTTCTACAAGAGCATTCCTCATCAGGATGGTGTGGGCAATAGTATATTGCGTCTATATAAGCACCATTCCTACGCAATCTTCTCTTTAATTCATTATGCACATTATCTAAATCGTCTATAGAGAATAGACCTCGGCCAATGCCTGACTGGTTGGTAACAATAATAACTTTAATCTTATTCTGATTTAAAATCCGGATAGCTTTTGCAGTATTTTCGATGAGCCTTAAATCCTTCACACTCTTTAAATAATCAACCTCTGTATTAATTGTTCCGTCTCTATCTAAAAAAACTGCTCTATGTGAATATCTATTGTCAGTCACCTAAATCCTCCCTAAAATCTAATTTCAAATTCTTTATATTCTTCTGTTGCAGGCTCCCAATGCTTTTCAACATTCCTTATATAATCACGAAGACTGCTGCATATAGAGTCTATGAAGTTTTCAACGACTTCTCTATCGCCTTCTGCCACTACTTCTACCCGCCCGTTTGGAAGATTTTTGACAAAACCTGTAACTTCATACTGCTCGGCAATTCTTCTTGCAGTAAATCTAAATCCTACTCCCTGAACTGTCCCTGAAAAATTTGCACGCAAGCGTATCACCCCTTTATTACTCCCAATGGTCTGAGCTTAACAATAACCTCAACCAAATCACTTTGACTTTCAATAACTGCGTCAATATCCTTATATGCCTGCGGCGCTTCGCTCAAATCAATATTGTCCCTTCTGTCTTTGCTCCACTGAGCGTAAACAATACCATGCATAGCCTTATTGCATTCTTCAACAGAGTGAATTCTATTAAACTTTGTCCTGCTCATACACCGACCTGCTCCATGCGAACATGACATAAAACTTTCAGAATTGCCCAATCCTCTTACAATGTACGATGTCGTTCCCATAGAGCCCGGGATGATTCCCATCTGTCCTTTTTTCGCCTGAGTAGCGCCTTTTCTGTGAATCCACACACTTCTTCCAAAATGAGTTTCCATAGCTGCGAAATTATGATGGATATTTATTTCCTCGTCAAACCCGCAATGAAGAATCTCCCTGGCCGCCGCTTTAAAATGCGCCATCATTAATCTTCGGTTTTCCTGCGCAAATGCAAGGGCGTATTTCATAGCCTCAATGTATTCTTCAGCTCCCCTTGTGCCAATAGACAGAAATGAAAGATCCTTCTGCCCATTAAAATGTTCTCTATTGCAAATCCTCTGAGCAACTGCATTATACTCTTTTGCTACCTTGTAGCCAAAATTTCTACTGCCGGAATGAAGCATCAGCCAGATAAATCCATCAGAACCGGATTGAATCTCTATGAAGTGGTTACCTCCACCAAGAGTCCCGAGCTGTCTTTTTGCGGATTCCAATTCTCTCCGAATAACGGGAATATCCGGAGCTTGATTAAAACCCGGCCAGCTTTGCCCTTTTTTGTGATGCAAAAAGCCAACAGGGATTATACTTCTCAGCTTATAAATAATGTCTTTTACTGCTCGCTCTGAAACTTCAGAAGTATTATATGTAGTCTTAACAGCACACATACCGCAGCCAATATCAACTCCAACAGCGTTTGGAATAACAGCATCGCTGCAAGCAATCACACCTCCGATAGGCATACCATATCCAACATGGCAGTCCGGCATTAAGGCAACATGATGAAAAGTTCGGGGATGCTCCGAAAGATTCCCCGCTTGAGTCATTGCCTCTTCTTCAATATCCCTGCACCACGATTTGATTGGAAGCCTGTAATTAGAATTTACCCATTCCATGATTTTGACCTTCTATTTTTATAAGTGGAGCAGAAGGGATTCGAACCCCCGACCCCCACGTTGCGAACGTGATGCTCTCCCAACTGAGCTACTGCCCCAACTCTTCTTTCTACTTGTTTTTTTCTGTTACGACATACGAGAAATTGGCAAGCTGTGAAAACATGCTCTCTATTTCCTGCAGGAATGCAAGGCGGTTGTTTCTCAAGGCATGATTTTCATCCATTACCATAACCTTGTCAAAAAAATCATCTAAAGGTTTTCTCAGACTTATAATCTGACTAAATGCATTAGTATACTCTTTTTTCTTTATTAATTTGTTTACGTTTTTACTGATATCTAAAAACTTTTCAGCAAGTGTCTTTTCTTCAGGCTCAACAAGTTTTCTCTTGTTAAAATAAATAAACTCTATTCCCCTTTCTCTTGCCTGTTTCAGAATATTGGAAATACGCTTGAAAGAGGTTGTTATTGATTCAAAATCATTTTTACTTGGTTTAGAAAGTGCGTACAGGATTTTATCTTTTTCTACCGGTTTAAAACCATGAGTATTAAGCACAGCATCAACAAAATCATATCTGTAAAAATGCCAACTTATAAGATGATTTTTTAATCTTTGTTTGAAGAAATCAACGACCAGGCGAAAAACCTTCTCATGCTTATCTTCACTGATTTTATAAAGTTTTATACACTCGCCGATTATATTCTCCAGATCAATGTCATATTCTCTTTCAAGAATTATTCTAAGAATTCCTATTGCCTGCCTTCTTAATGCGAATTTATCGCCTGAACCGGTTATTGCGTTCTCATTCTCAATAATATGAGACACAATCGCATTCATTTTATCGGAGATAGAAACCACACTTCCTGCCTTTGTGTTCGGAAGTTTATCCTCTGCAAATCTTGGATAATAATGACAAGCTATGCCTGAACTAACTTCTTCAGAGACATTGCCCTCTCTTGCATATTCTCCGCCTATTTCCCCTTGAAGTTCAGGAAAATCCTCAACCATATGAGTTCCCAGATCAGCTTTGCATAATTCACATACTTTCTTAAGTGTTTTTGAATCTACGCGTACATTCTTATTTACCACCTTTGCTAATCTTTCTATTGCTCTGATTCTTTTAGGCAGCGTTCCGAACTGATGCGCATTTCTTGCCTCCATTATCTGTTTTGCGCGTTCTTCCAAACTTGTTTTTTTATCCTCATCCCAGAAGAATTTAGCATCGGCAAGTCTTGCGTTAAGCACTCTCTCATTCCCCTCTATGATTTGTTCTTCATTGCCTTTCATATTAGAGACAAAAACAAACTTGTTAGTAAGTTCAAGTTGTTTTCCCTTAATAACAGGGAAATATTTTTGATGAGATTTCATTGCCGCCTCAAGCACAATATCAGGAACCTTTAAGAACTCTTCAGGAAAAGTGCCTTTCAGAACATTTGGATATTCAACCAGATCAGTTACTATTTCCAAAAGCTCTTCATCAGGTGGCACAAAAAAAGCAGGATTATATTTCTTTAGTATTTTGTTTAAATCTTCTTCTATTTTCTTCTTTCTTTCATCCTGATCAACGATAACAAAAGCATGATTCAAACTTTTTTTATATTCGTCAATGTCTGCGCTCTTGATTTTTATTACGTCTGGGGCAAGAAAACGATGTCCATAAGTTATATTGCCTGCCTCAAGTTTTCCGAATTTAACAGGAATCACTTCATCCCCATACAAACACCCTAACCACCTTATTGGTCGCGCAAATTTGACACCAGAATTATCCCATCTCATAGTCTTTGGAAAGGGTATACTTTTTATCAGGTTTGGAAGCAGCTCCTTGAGCAGTTCATTAGTTGGTTTCCCCTTCTCAATTTTCTTTGCAAAAATATATTTTCCTGATTTAGTTTCTACTATTTCTAGCTCACCAACTTGAAGACCAAGTTTTTTAGCAAAACCAATTGCGGCTGGCATCGGTTTATTATCATTATCAAATGCCTTATCATACGGCGGACCCTGAACCGTTATCTCCTTATCGTCCTGCTTTTCGCTTATATCTTTAATAAAAAGAACAAGTCTTCTGGGAGTGCCTAAGCAGTGTGGTTCTGAAAATTTTAGACCTGCTTCTCCTAACATCTCAGAGGCAATTCTCACAATATCATCTCTCGCTGAACTAACATATGAAGCAGGTAATTCCTCCACTCCTATCTCAAATAATAAATTTTTCATTCTCTTTCCAGATATATCTTTGCGCACATACAAGCCAGCTTTCTCACTCTTTGTATAAATTCTGCCCTTTCTGCCACACCAATTACTCCTCTTGCATCCAGAATATTAAAGACATGAGAACATTTCAATGTATAATCGTATGCTGGAAGAACTAGTTCTTCCTCTATCAATCTTTTTGCTTCTTTTTCATACATATTGAAGAGTTTAAACTGCATTTTTGTATCAGCCTTCTCAAAATTATATATAGAAAATTCTCTTTCATTGTCCTTGTAAACATCTCCATATTTAAACCCATTTGTCCACTGGATATCAAACACATTGTTTTTCCCCTGAAGATACATTGCGATCCGCTCCAGACCATAAGTTAGCTCAACTGATATAGGAGCTAATTCAATTCCTCCAACCTGCTGAAAATACGTAAACTGAGTTATCTCCATGCCGTCAAGCCAAACTTCCCAGCCAAGTCCTGTCGCTCCAAGTGTGGGAGATTCCCAGTCATCTTCAACAAACCTTATATCGTGTTTGGAGAGATTTATCCCCAGCTCTTTTATGCTATCCAGATATAGGTCCTGCACATTATCAGGAGAAGGTTTTAGTATTACCTGGTATTGATAAAAGCGGCCAAGTCTGTTTGGGTTTTCTCCATACCTGCCGTCTGTCGGTCTTCTTGACGGCTGAACATAGGCAGTCTTCCACGGCTTTTTATCAAGCACTCTTAAGAAAGTATAAGGACTGAAAGTCCCTGCTCCAACCTCAAGATCATAGGGTTCGGCAATTACACAACCCTGTTTCGCCCAATATTCAGTAAGTGCTGATATGATTTCTTGAAATGTCATATGCTTATAATTTGTTCCAGAAAATCCAAAGATTTCAGACTTCTAACCAATGTATATTTTATATAGGATTCTAGCATTAGTTTAAGCTCTTTACTAGATAATTTACTGAGTTTTAAACGGGAAATGTCTGAGAAGTCTGATGATTGCAAATGCTGTACAGTCAGTATAGTGCCTAGAGATACCCGAAGAGCACTTTCATCTGCTCCCCAGCATTCCCTATTAAGAACGCCCCCGAGACTTAGACTGAATCTTGCATTGAGTATCTTTGCTCCACAATTCACACACCTATCAAAAACAGGTATACATCCAAGCATTTTTAAAAGCTTGATTTCAAAAAAGTGCGTGAGAACTTTTGGTTCCACATTAGTAGTTTCTAATGTAATTAAGGCATTAAGAAGTAAGCTGAAAATCTGCTCGCACTCTTGAGCCCCTTCAGTAGTTTTATTTATAAGTTCTATAAAATATGATGCATAAGCTATTTTAACTATATCATTACGTATATTTAAAAATGCATTTTTCAGATCACATTGGCTAACAAGCTGAATATCTGTTTTCTTCTGATAAAAGACCAAAGTAACGTGACTAAATATCTCCAAGCTGCTGCCGAACTTGTTTTTTGCGCTTCTAGCACCCTTTGCAATGCCTTTTATCTTGCCAAATTGAGGAGAATAGAATGTAACGATTTTGCTGGATTCTGCAAAATTTGTACTTCTAAGAACGACTGCCTCTGTAGTTTGGATATTCATCTAAGATACCTGAATAAGCTTGGACTGCTGGAGATTATACCAAATGTCCTTTATTTTGTAATCAAAATTATCTTGATATGTGTTTATTCATATTGTAAAAGCGCATTATTGCTGATATAAAATTAATGAAGTTTGAGAATAAATATGAACATTACTACTTCTAAGTCTTTTTTACGGACTAAAACTTTCCATATTATTTGTCTAACGGTGGTCACTTTTCTGGTTTATTCAAATACATTAAAAAATGCGTTTGTTTGGGATGACACCCAACTAATAGTCAAAAATACTTTTATTAAAGACATCCATAACCTGAAGCAAGTTTTTTCAAAAAATTACTTTACCTATTCAGGACAAGAAACATGGGTGCATTCGGGACAAGAAAGCTTCAGACCTATTACTACAACTAGCTATTTCATTGATTATTATATTTGGGATAACAATGCGTCTGGTTACCATTTGACAAATTTAATACTTTATATGCTGGCAGTAATACTCGCCTATAAAATAGCTTTCTTGCTTTTCTCATGCTGGAAATCTGCACTTATAACTGCACTGTTATTCTCATTGCATCCAATCCATACAGAGGTTATAAATGCAATTTGTTTTAGAGGAGACATACTCGCATTTATTTTTGCTTTACTGTCATTTTTATTTTACATAAAGGCAAAAAACAAAGGATATATTTTTTTCTCTTGTTTATTTTTAATACTTGCTCTTTCCTCTAAAGAGAGTGTTATTATTATGCCGCTTATCTTTATTGTTTACAGCAAATTATATGAAAAAAATAATTTGAAGTATAAGGCTCTGCCCTATGTATTGATATCAACTCTATTTTTAGTTGCAAGGATTTTTATTCTGCATGCGCCGGGAACTAGTTTTATATCAAAGATTGACTACTCATTAACAATGTCTCCTTACATAATGAGCCTTATGTTAAAGGAATATCTGCGGCTTTTGATTATTCCATTAAATCTTTCCACAGAACATCCTTTATCTAGCAATTTTAGTATACTTGATATAGCAACATTCATCACAACTGGGATTATTCTAATTACAACATTTCACGATAAGAAAAACAAACCTTTAATCATTGGAGTAATCTGGATTTTTGCAGCACTTATACCTGTTGTCAATCCTCTTGTAAATGTTGTTGCAGAGAGATACTTATTTCTGGCATCTTTTGGATTCTGTCTGATTCTAGTTTCTGTAATAAAACCTTTCTTATTAAAAAGCAGAACGAAATATCTTGTTTTATTTATATGTTCTCTGCTGTGTGTAGTTTATGGCATGAGGACATTTGAACGAAATTATGATTGGAAAGATGATAAGACACTGTGGTCAAAAACCATTTGGGATAACCCGTACAGTGTGCTGGGATATTATAACCTTGGTTGTATATTCCTTTCCGAAGGGAAATATTCTAATGCAGAGAATTACTACAAAAAATGTATTGAAATTAATCCTGCTCATGAAAAGGCCTATTGCAATCTCGGTCTTATAGAATATCATAATAACAGATTACTTAACGCTGAAAAATACTTTAAAAAGTCATTAGAAATTAATCCAAATCTAAAAGAAGCTCTTTACAATATGTCGCTTGTCTTAAAAAAGCAAAAAAAGCATGAAGAATCTATAAAATGATCAAACCTTCTCTCGCCAGTAATTCAATAGGTCTTTTAATGTTCTCTCAAAAGGAATCTCTGGCTTCCATCCAGTTGCTTCCCTAAACTTAGTGCTGTCCCCGCCAAGATATGGGACATCTGAAGGTCTCATCTTTGCAGGATCCTTTTTTATCTCTATTTTTAGCTTTGATAAACCAATTAGTATATCCAAGACCGCGCTAATCTTATATGCTTTGCCTGTACAGATATTATAAACTTCACCGGGCTTGCACTTATCCAACCCCAACCAGTAAGCTTTTACTGTATCGCGAACATCTGTAAAGTCCCGTTGAGCATCAAGATTCCCAACAAGGATCAGAGGTTCTTTCTGCCCTTTCTCTATTTTTGCTATCTGCTTTGCAAATTCCGAACAAACAAAAACATCTCCTCTTCTTGGTCCCGTATGATTGAAAGCCCTGGTTCTTACAACATTAAGTTTGTAACTCATATAGTACTGGTAAGCTAGCAGATCCTGCCCAACCTTACTTACTCCATAAGGACTTAAAGGTCTCAATGGATTTGTCTCTTTGATAGGAGTTTCTTCAGGATAAACCATACCATATTCTTCCGAGGAACCGGCAATCTGCATCCACGGATTAATCTTAGCCCTTCTAATAGCTTCAAATATATTCAATTCTCCAATAATATTTGAAGTAAGAGTTTCTGCAGGACTGTTCCATGAAGTAGGCACAAAACTTTGCGCAGCCAGGTGAAATATTTTGTCTGGTTTTATATCCACAATCAAATCATTCACAGAAGATGCATCATTAAGATTACACTGAATTAAATGAAGTTTGTCCTTTATATGCTCAATGTTCTCTGTTTTACTACGCCATCTTATAGTTCCATATACTTCGACATTTCCCTTTGCTAATGCATAATCGGCAAGATGACTGCCTACAAAACCAGTAATTCCTGTAATTAAAATCTTCATAATTCTACGCTCCGTATTTTGTTAATCTCAACGCATTAGCCATCATTAGGGGCATTATATCAAGGGCTGGAAACCTACCCAGAGCTCCTTTTAAACAGCTTGTTTCCCCAAAACGCTTCATGTCATCAGGTCTGCAATATTTCGAATACAGTAAAAAAGGAACAGAATGCCAGCTGTGTGATTTTAAAAAAGCAGGTGTAGAATGATCGCCTGTTATAACTAGAACATCGGGTTTAAGATCGGTAATAAGCGCTAAACTTTTGTCAACATCTTCAATAACATTTACCTTTCTATCAAAATCACCATCCTCTCCGGAACTATCAGTTGCCTTTATATGGATAAAGAAAAAATCGAATCTGTCAAAATTAGTTCTTAAAGTCTCAAATTCCTCCAAGATACTGCCTCCTGTCTTAAGTATCTCCATACCAACAAACTGAGCCAGCCCTTTATACATAGGATAGCCTGCAATGGCAGCAGCATTCAGCTTATATACATCCTTCATTTGCGGCAATTCGGGTTTCCTTGCAAAACCTCTTAATAATATTGTATTTGCCGGGTGTTTATCAGCCAATATACTTTGAGCTTTATGAATAAACTCGTTCACTAAAACAGCCGTAGTTTTAGCCCCATCAGCTAAAGCAACGACCTCTTTAGTCCGCACACCTGTTTTCTGAGGATCAGAATCTGAAAGTTTGTCTGATAAGCCAGATCCTCTGAATATTACCACTGCACGATGTTCTTTTACTGGTTTCACAAATATCTCAACATTGTCGATTTCTATTTTATCCAGTAGCTCGCATAACTGAGAGCTTTCATCTGTTGTAATACGGCCAGCTCTGCGATCTGTTATCAATCCACTATTATCAACTGTAGCAAAGTTAATTCTAGCTGCCAAGTCGTCTTCCTGCATGTTAAATCCTATTCCTGCAGCTGCAAGAGCTCCTCTGCCTATTGCATATTTGATCGGATCATATCCAAAAAGCGCCAGATGCGCAGGTCCGCTTCCAGGGGTTATTCCAGTCATCATAGGATCAGTCATTCCTAAAGCAGCTGATTCAGCAAGCAAATCAAGATTAGAAGTATTTGCTGTTTCCAGCTCTGTCTTCCCTCCTGCTTCTAAACCCAGCCCTCCAAGTCCGTCAAGAACTAACAGTACCATCTTTGTATCATTAGTAACCGACAGATCCTTTATTAAATCCAACTTATCCAACTTTTGCTTCTCCTTTTGATTTTTGCTGACTGACTAATTCTTTTATCCCAGCCAATTTACCATAACAAATCAATGTGTCCCCTATCTGCATTTTCATCTGGCCTTTTGGTGCAGGAATAGTTATATTGTCCCTATTTATTGTTAATACTAATATGTCCTTTTCCCTTAAAGGCGACTCTGCAAGAGTACGCCCAATATAAGGAAAATTTTCTTTTAGATTCAGTTCTACAACGCCATATCCCTGAGCTAAATTAAGGATTTCTTCTATTGCCCTTTTCTCAAACACAGAACTCTTAAGTAGTCTATCTTCTATCTTTCCTTTTAACTTACGCATTAATCCTTTATGAGAGGAAATCTTATATAAAAAGAACAGCAATGCAGAAAAAATGCCCAGTTTTACAAATAAATACACTGTAGTCTTGGAAACAATAATATTTGAAAGAATCAGTATAATACCAATATTTCCAAGAATCATTAACGCCATTACAATTGCTCGCCGCTGGCGATGACTAACTATAAGCTCTGAATCTCTTGTTGTAAAACCTGTTCCCGTTAGGGCAGAAAGTGCCTGAAAACGAGCTTTGTCATGCGCCAGTCCTGTGATTGAAAGGGCAACTGACGCAATCTCCCATATCAAGAAAATCAATGCTATGGTAATAATAAGGAAAAATAGCCCCATTACTGATCCTTGTTTCTGTTTTTGTTGTAAGCGTCTTTCTTGGCCTTTAGCATTTTCCTGCGTTTCTTTTGAGACGGCTTTTCGAAATGTTCAAGCTGTCTTATCTGTCTTATTATACCCTCCTTGTCCATCTTCCTTTTTAGCCGCCTCAGTGCTTTATCAATTGGTTCATCTTTTCGCACCCTGACTTTTGGCACTTTATTCCTCCCCTCCTTTCAATACAAAAATCTCCCCACGCACCTAGAGTATTATTTTTTATGATAATTACTCCGTTAAGATTGTGGATTTTTTTTGAAAAACTTAAGATACTTTCCACATCTTCCTCTGTTTCTACCATATTTGCTATAGATGTGGCTGCTGCATCTGCGAAGACAGCTGACTTAGATAAAACAGTAACTGCATCTGCGGTTCCAAAACTTATAGAATGTCCTACTGAGCCACTTGATGTGCAGACACCTATCGGCATGTGTTGAGATTCTATTTTAATTTTTATATCTTCACTAAAAATGGATTCTCCAGCAAAAATACAAACATTTCTCGTTTTTTTGCTATTCATATATACATCGCCGCCATTTTCTATGATAAGCTCGTCACTAAATTCAATAAGATCCTTTCCAACATATTCTGCAATTGCGCCAGCAACTGACGCCATAGGTCCAACATTAACCTTGCTTGCCTGTATAGCCATTTCTTTTACTATCTCAGGAGCATCATCATTCGGAGAATATGAAGACAATGTTGTCTCAAATAAAGGATACTGATTTATATAATCCTCTATGTCTCTACGATACTTTAACAGAGAATTTAAAGCTTCCTCTTCTAAATCCACACATGCTTTAATAAATAGTTCTGTTTCCTTAGCAATTACTTTAGTTATTACTAAGTCATCCTCTCTTACTAATCGTTGGTATGTTCTTACTTCATACACGTGTGTTTTTCCTTATAGAAGTATCCGCTTTTTAGCAGATTTACACAGTAGTGTCAACAGGATATGAACCCAGTACTTTCAAAGAAATACACTTTTTTTCTAATTCTTTTAGTGCAAGTTCTATCTCTTTATCCTTACAGTACCCTTCGCAGTCAATAAAGAAGATATACTCCCACGCCTTCTGCTTGGACGGCCGTGATTCAATCTTTGTTAAATTAATATTACGTCTTTTAAAAATTTCGAGTATATTATAGAGTGACCCAGGCTCATCTTTTACAAAGAACATGATAGAGGTCTTCATATGCTTGCATTTTTCACTAAGATCCTTACTAATAACCAGAAAACGCGTTAAATTAGTTTCTAAATCTTCAATACGCTGCTCTAGCATGTTTAAATCGTACACTTCAGCAGCAAGTTCATTGGCTATTGCCCCATTCTGTTTTGACTGAGATGCCAACTTTGCGGCCTCTGCAGTGCTGGATGTTTCTATGAATTGAACAGAGGATAGATTATTCTTTACCCATGTTCTACACTGCGCTAGAGCCTGCGGATGAGAATACACACGTTTAATTTCCTTTTTAGAACCTTTTGCTAATAAATTATGAGTAATAGGCAAACTAACTTCTCCAGATATCTTAAGCTCAGAGCTAAAAAACATGTCTAATGTATGGGAAACCATTCCCTCTGTGGAGTTTTCAACAGGAACAAGACCAAAATGCGCCTTGTCTTTTTCAACTTCTCTGAAAACATCAAAAATAGTACTAACAGGGACAAAATCAACAGATGCTCCAAATCTCTTTCTTGCAGCAAGATAGGCATTAGAAGCTTTTGGCCCCAAATACGCTACTTTAATAGAGGACTGCAAACTGCGACATGCAGATAGTATTTCACGATATACAGCAATAACCATTTTTTTTGATAAGGGACCTTCATTTCTCAAAACAAGTTTTTCGAGAATCTTCTCTTCACGAAGCTTATCGTGTGTTTTTAATCGCTTTTTCTGCTTTTCCTTACCAATAGCCACTGCTGTTTTTGCTCTTTGATTTAACAGGTTTAAAATCCCCTCATCTGCTTCATCTATCATTTTTCTCAATTTATTAATACCCATTTAAAAGCCTCCGCTGTATAGTTTCATTGCTTTCCTAACCTCTGACATAGTAGCTTGCGCAACTTGCCTCGCTTTTTTAGTTCCCTCATACAAAATTTCTCCAACTAGTTTTCTTTTCTTTTGATAGTATAATCTTTTTTCTCGGATGGGAGACAACCTCTTAATTATATCTTGAGCTAATTGTTTTTTGCATTGAACACAACCCCTATCTCCCTTTTTACACTCTTTTCTAATTATCTCTAATTTTTCAGCACCAAACATTTCGTAATAATGATACACTACACAGATATCCGGATGCCCTTTATCCTTAAGACGAATTTTCTGTGTATCAGTTATTGCTGAGAGAACTTTCCTTTCAATTATTTCCGGAGAATCAGCTAGATATATAGCATTATTCAAGCTCTTGCTCATTTTATTCCCATCTAATCCTTTAACCCTGGGAAACCGCCCTATTCTAGGTTCCGGCTCCTTTAGTGTTTGCCCATAAATTTGGTTGAATTTTCTAACAATTTCTCTAGTTAACTCAATTTGAGGCAACTGATCATCACCTACTGGTACCAAATCAGCCTGAAACGCAGTAATGTCTGCCGCCTGACTAATTGGATATCCCAAGAACCCAAATGTTACATTATCGCCAAATAAATCTTTTTTTTGTTTAATCTCCTCTTTAACCGTCGGATTTCTCTCTAATCTGGCAATTGTAACTAGATTAGAATAAAAAACAGTTAGTTCTGCTATTTCAGGAATTAAAGATTGAATAAAAATGGTTGACTTGTCTGGGTCTATACCAACAGCAAGGTTATCAATTGCAACCTCAAAAATATTGCTTCGCACTTTTTGGGGATCTTTAAAATTGTCAGTTAACGCCTGTATATCAGCAATTATTATAAAGGTATCATATTCATCCTGAAGTGCTACACGGTCTTGCAGGGCGCCTAGAAGATGTCCAATGTGTAACTGCCCTGTTGGCCTATCTCCTGTTAAAATCTTTTTTTTACCTCGTTAGACATATTCGTATTTCCGTTTCATCTCTATTTCTATCATTCCTATAATATCTTATTAATTAATCCACCAGTCATAAAATATCCTAATGGCAAGACGACATATCTAACAATAAAGCCAAACATCCCAGAAAAAACGAATAGCATTATCAAAATAAATCCAAACCGCTCAAATTTTAAGTAAGCCATCATCTGTCTGTGCGGCAGAACTGACATTAACACTTTCGAACCATCCAACGGAGGTATTGGGATAAGATTAAACACCCCCAAAAGAATATTTATCAGCACGCCATACATACACAGCATAGTAAAAGCCGGCAGTATTCCCGCAATCCCTAATCTTATAAGAAGTGCAAAAAAAATAGCTGCTATGAAATTCGACACACATCCGGCAAGAGACACGAGAATCATGTCTCTTTTAGGGTGCCTGAAATTATTAGGATTAATGGGAACTGGTTTTGCCCCTCCAAATATAAACCCTGACATCTGATATATTAAAAAAGGAACTATTATCGTCATAAATAGATCTATGTGGGGCAGGGGATTAAGCGTAAGTCTTCCCATATCTCGGGCAGTAGGATCTCCGCACTTATAGGCAACCCAGCCATGGGCAACCTCGTGTGTTATAACTGCAAAAAGCAAAACAAAAATTAATAATAGAATTGCAGGATTCAATATTTTTAACACTCACATTTCAATAAAAGAAATTATATCATATTTTAATGATATAAGACAATGGGAAGTTTTATTGGTAATGTAAAATATTTTATGCAAAAGTAATTGAGATAGGAAAAAGAAAGGGCTATCCTCTCTCCTAAGAAAAAAACA
>JAHJDO010000135.1 GCA_018812485.1 bacterium
AACCCTTCCCAATGATCTCGAAATATCTGGATGAGCCTGTTTTTGTAGTAGATAGGACTGTCATTCAACATAGCTACTACCAATCATAGCATAATTTGAAATTAGATAGATTGATATAATTTCCTATGCTATCAAGGAAAATTTTAATCCGCTTTACAACCCAGCATAGATAAATTATACTTCATAGCAATAAAAAGGTATAAATAAAAAAAGTATAAAATATTATGCGTTGGACCGAATCTCTTATAAATACTCTGTGGCAGGCACCTTCTGAGGCAGAAATTTCGTCTCATAAATTAATGCTTCGCGCCGGGCTTATCAAAAAGCTCGCTGCAGGCATATACATTTTTATGCCTCTAGGACTTAAAGTATTACGCAAAATAGAAAATATCGTTCGAGAAGAAATGGACGCCTCTGGAGCTTTAGAACTTCTGATGCCAACTCTTCAACCTGAGCAACTATGGCAGGAAAGTGGAAGATGGAATAAGATGGGTAAGGAGATGATGAAGGTTCAAGACCGCCACAAGAGACAATTTGGTCTTGGCCCAACACATGAAGAGATTGTAACAGATATTATTCGCAAAGAAGTTAAATCATACAGACAGCTACCTGTCACACTCTATCAGATTCAAACAAAGTTCAGAGATGAAATAAGACCGCGATTTGGAGTTATCAGAGCCAGAGAATTTATCATGAAAGATGCATACAGCTTTGATAGAGATATTGAGGGATTAAATAAAAACTATAAGAAAATGTATGATGTTTATTGCAAAATATTTGACAGATGCGCATTGAAATATCAAATTGTTGAAGCGGAATCCGGCATTATGGGAGGGGATGTATCTCATGAATTTATGGCATTAGCTGATGCAGGAGAAGATGCAATCGTTATATGTCAATCCTGTGGATATAGCGCAAGTATGGAAAAAGCCGAAGGAGACAAATGTCCCCAATGTGCCAAGCAGATGAAAACTAACAGAGGTATAGAACTCGGACATATATTTAAACTTGGAACTAAATACAGCAAGTCTATGGAAGCAAAATTCCTCGATAAACACGGCAAAGAAAAAACAATTGTTATGGGTTGTTATGGAATTGGAATATCCAGAATTATTGCAGCAGTTATAGAACAAAATAACGATGAACATGGGATAATATGGCCAAAATCAATAGCTCCATATCAGGTAGAAGTTTTGCCTTTAAATGTTAATGACAACGAGACAATGCAGATAGCAGAGAATATATATAAAATTTTGCTGTCAAAGAAAATAGAGGTCATTATTGATGATAGGGACGAACGGCCAGGTATAAAATTTAAAGATGCAGATTTAATTGGAATACCAGTCAGAATTACAATTAGTGCTCAAAAAGCAAAAGACAATGTTGTGGAAATCCATAAAAGAGATACAGGTGAAAATAAACTGGTAAATATAGATGATCTGTTAGAGAATTTGACAAACGTCCAAAGTCTTGTATAATTAAACCAGATAAGAGAGGAGCTATCGTACTATGCCTAATCCAAAAATACCAATTGAAAGATCGCGGCATGATGTCAGATTTTCTATATCCATTCCTATAGAATATGAGAAAGTCTATAATCCTGCAAGAGAAAAAACAATTAAGAAAACAACTGCGCGAGATCTTAGTGGAGGAGGCATACAATTCGAAACAGACGAAGATATTCCGAAAGGTATAAAACTTTCACTTAGAATAAAAATGCCGAATTTGGGAAAATTCTTTACAGTTAATGCAGAAGTAACTCACTCCAAAAAAATCAGCAGTGACGTATATGATATAGGAGCAAAATTCCTGAATATATCCCAAGAAGCTAAAGAGGCTATGAACATGTTCTATTACATTAACAGATTAGAACGAAAAGGGCCTATAGCTACCTATCAGAAATAGCTACGTTTTCTCATATTCTGCTTTAATCTTCTTCATATCCTGCCAGACGAGTTTTTTTTCGTTTGGATTGTATAACAAGTAAGCAGGATGAAACGTAGGAATTAATTTTGCATTCCTGTATTCAAAGAATCTCCCTCTAAGTTGAGAGATAGGCTGTTGGTTATTGAGAAGAGTTTGTGCAGCAAACTTACCTAAAGAACAAATAATCTTTGGCTTTATTATGCTTATCTGTTCCAACAAATATTCCTGACACACAGCGATTTCATAAGGCTCAGGATTCCTATTCCCCGGAGGCCTGCACTTAAGAATATTAGCTATATAAACATCCGTTCTTTTAAGCCCTATTGAATTTATTATTTTTGTTAAAAGCTGTCCAGCTTTACCCACAAATGGCTCACCTTGTAAATCCTCATCTCTTCCAGGTGCTTCGCCAACAAACATAAGCTTTGCATGCTCATCTCCAGCGCCAAAAACCAGATGAGTTCTTGTTTTTGCAAGTGGACACTTTTGACAGTCCTTTATTCTCTCCTTCAAGTCTAAGAGCCCTCCTGCGCACTCCTCCTGCGTAGGATTCTTAACTTCCATGCCCTGTTCGCATAGATACTGTTTTGTGAGCCTCACGACACCCAACAGTTCTTCTTGTAGAGACTGTTTATCCATGCTCATAAATTACGCATTTGCTCCGCAACACTTCTTATACTTCTTTCCACTTCCACATGGACAGGGCTCATTACGCCCTATCTTTTTCTCTTCTCTCTTGTATGGCTCCCTTGGAGCTGCTTCTCCCTCAGGTTGATTTGTATGCATCTCCTGCCGCTGAGGCATTTGCCTCTGGCTGAGATGCCTCATATCCTTTGCCTGTTCATGGCTAAGATGTTGAGACGAAGCATCAAAAACTTCTTTCATATGAATTGCTTCATCTCCAACCTGAATCTTTAAAACATACTCAATAATTTCCTCTTCTATGCTCTCAACCATCGCAAAGAACATATTGACTCCTTCCCTCTTATATTCTACAAGGGGATCCTTCTGTCCGTAAGCCTGATAACCTATCCCTTCTCTAAGAGTGTCCATAGCATAGAGGAGGTCCTTCCATTTTGTATCTATTACATGCAGCATTATTGCCTGCTCAGCCTGAGGTACAATTACACTCCTCTTAGCTTCATAAGCCTTCTTAATCCTGCTAACTAAAGATTTTTTTAAATCCGGATATTCTATCTTAACGGGGTCTACTTCATTCCTATTAAAAGAAATACCTGCGCTCTGTCTAAGCCAAGCTGAAAGTCCGTCCAAATCCCATTCTTCAGGATGAATGTTTTCCGGGGTGTAAATAGAAAGTTTTTTCTCTACAATTTCATTTATCATATCAGATACATAATCTTCCAACTTTTTACCTTCCAGCACCATATCTCTTTGCTGGTAAATTACCTCTCTTTGTTTATTCATTACATCGTCATACTTGAGCAGGTCTTTACGTATATCAAAATTGCGGCCTTCAACTCTCTTTTGAGCATTTTCTATTGCTTTTGTTACCATTCTATGTTCTATTGGCTGCCCATCAGGCATGCCCATTCTTTCCATAAGCCCCCTAATTCTGTCAGAACCAAAAATTCGCATAAGATCATCATCAAAAGACAGGTAAAACCTTGAAGAGCCTGGATCTCCTTGTCTGCCTGCCCGTCCCCGAAGCTGGTTATCTATACGCCTTGCCTCATGGCGTTCTGTGCCTAATATATGCAATCCTCCGCGATTCGCTATGCCATCTCCCAAAACAATATCAGTTCCTCTGCCAGCCATGTTTGTTGCTATTGTCACAGATTTTTCCTGACCTGCTCTTTCTATTATCTTTGCCTCCTGTTCATGATATTTGGCATTTAAAACCTCATGAGGAATCCCCTCTTTCTTAAGCATCTGATCTAAAACTTCTGACTTTTCTATAGATATGGTACCTACAAGCACAGGTCTTCCAAGCTTGTAAAGCTCTTTAATCTCCTGTATTATAGCCTTGAATTTTTCCTTCTCTGTTTTATAAATCACATCCGGATAATTAGTTCTCTTAAGGACTTTGTTTGGGGGTATTACAACTACCTCTAAATTATAGATCTTGTGGAATTCCACGGCTTCAGTCTCTGCTGTTCCGGTCATTCCAGCCAGCTTCTTATACATTCTGAAATAATTTTGAAATGTTACTGTTGCAAGTGTTTGGCTCTCCTGTTCTATCTTCACTTCCTCTTTTGCCTCAAGCGCCTGATGCAAGCCATCCGAATAACGCCTTCCGGGCATAATTCTGCCAGTGAACTCATCTACAATAACCACCTGACCATTTTTTACCATATAGTCCTTATCCCGCTGGAAATTGCAATGCGCCTTAAGCATTTGTTCGGCATGATGTTTATATTCCATGGTCTCAAGAGTGTGAAGGTCTTCTAAACCCAGTAGTTTGGCTACTTTCATTTCCCCTTCTTCAGTAAGATAGGTAGTATGGGCCTTTTCATCCTTTATATAGTCCCCTGTTTCCTGCTTGGTTTCTTCATTGCGTATTCCTTCTTTAAGCCGGGAGAAAATTTGTTCTAATTTATAGTATTTATCCGTCGATTCCTCAGCTGGTCCGGAGATAATTAATGGGGTGCGAGCCTCATCTATTAAAATACTGTCTACCTCATCAACAACAGCATAGTTGAGTCCTCTTTGAACCTTATCCTCCTTTCTTGTAGCCATATTATCTCTCAAATAGTCAAACCCGAATTCATTATTTGTTCCATAAGTAATATCAGCTCCATAGGCAATTTGCCTTTCCTGCGGATTCATATCGTGCTGAATGAAACCTACAGACAATCCCAGAAACTTATATACCTCTCCCATCCAGGCTGCATCTCTTTTTGCCAGAAAGTCATTCACTGTTACTATATGGACTCCCTTGCCTGAAAGCGCATTGAGATATGCAGATAGTGTTGCAACAAGTGTTTTTCCTTCTCCCGTTGACATCTCCACAATCTTTCCCTCGTGAAGTACTACTCCTCCTATAAGCTGCACATCAAAGTGAGACCCAAACCTCCGCTGGTTCGGGTCTCCAAAAAGTTTCTCTGCAATCTCTGGGTTGGAAAAGACACGTTTTGCCGATTCTTTTACTACTGCAAATGCTTCTGAAAGAATATCATCTTCAGTTTCGCCCTTTTTCAGCCGCTCTCTAAACTCATCAGTTTTAGCCTGCAGCTCGGAATCAGAAAGACTCTGATATCCCTCCCAGAACTGGTTTACAGCGCCTACATATTTCCATAGCTTTTTAAGCTCACGGTCATTCTTTGTGCCAAAAATCTTACGAAGAATATAGCTGAACATCTTTTATTCCTGTTAATTTGGTCGGGGCGACTGGATTCGAACCAGCGACCTCTTGAACCCCATTCAAGCGCGCTACCAAGCTGCGCCACGCCCCGATTGATTACCTATTTAAAATAGCTCGTATATCAGTAAGCTCTTTATTGATATCTTTTATTATATTAACTAGTTCATGGTCATGTGACTTCTTTAAGCCGTTCTTTGGTGCTTCAAGTTGTTTCTTTGCGCCATCTCTTGTATATAAATCTTCCCACAGAAGCTTTTTTATTTGCAGTATAAGCTCTATATCTTTTTTAGTATAACTCCTTTTACCATCGCCGTCCTTTTGAGGTTTTAACTGCTTAAATTCTCCTTCCCAGTCACGCAGCACATACGACTCCACTTTCGTGAGTCTGCTTACCTCGCCTATTGAGAAAAAGAGTTTATCAGGTATATTGATTTCCATATTTCTTATTCTATTTCTGATTTTGCATCTCTTGTCATTAAATCCATAACTGCTTTTCGCGGATCTTTATTATTAAAAAGCACTTCGTAAATTTCAGTTGTTATTGGCATATCTACACTATGTTTTTTTGAAAGAAAGTATGCTGACTGAGTTGTTTTTACACCTTCTGATACCATTGACATTGAATCAAGGATTTGGCTAAGTGTCCTTCCCTTTGCAATCTGCTCGCCTACAAACCTGTTTCTGCTGTGTTTACTTGTGCAAGTTGTAATTAAATCACCTATACCACTCAAACCGGAAAAGGTGTGGGGGTTTGCTCCCATTTTTGCACCAAGCCTTCTGATCTCTGCCAATCCTCTGGTAAGCAAGGCAGACTTTGTATTATCTCCAAAACCAAGGCCATCAGAAATCCCAGCAGCTATAGCTATTATGTTTTTCAGCGCACCGCCTAATTCAACGCCAATTACATCAGAATTTGTATATACTCTAAAATCGCGAGCCATAAAAATTGTTTGAACATGTTTCGCAACATCCATATCTTTCCCGGAAACCACAACTGTAGTAGGGATTCCCCTTGCCACCTCTTCTGCATGAGATGGGCCTGACAGAACAATAATATTGGTATTATCTGTCTCTTCTGCGATTATCTCTGACATCCTTTTTAATGTTTTATTCTCAATGCCTTTTGCAACACTCAGTTTTACAACTCCTTCTGGAACATGAGAACTTTTTGCGACCTTTCTCATCACATGGGAAGGCACAGCATAAACTACTAAAGAAGCCTCTGATATGGCTTCATCTATTTTGGATGTTATATAAATTTCAGCAGGTATGTCTATTTCTGGCAGAAACTTTGGATTCTTTCTCTGTTTAAGGAGAACCTCTGCATAATCAGGAAATGCTTCCCATAAAGAAACCTCTAACCCCTTTTTATAAAGATGAATAGCTAATGTTGTTCCCCATCCGCCAGCTCCAAGCACACAGATTTTTTTATTATTCATAATAGACTAAATACTAACAAAGCACCGTACGTTATGCAAGAATTTTTAGTTTTCATAAGTCATTGCGAAGGATGAAATCCTGAAGCAATCTCTGTCACTTCTTGTAGGCATTCTTTCGATCATCAACAGTAAGGATGAAAACTATCCGTTCATTCTTATCTATAATGTAGAAGAGTCTGAACTTGCCGATTCTGTATCGCCAAGTATCGGGGGAATACCCCTGAAGCTTCTTGATGTTATTCCCCCAGAAAGGCTTTGTCTTGATTTGGGGATAGACATAGCTATCAAGTTTCTTGCGCAAAAAAACAGCATCGTGCGACGATAGCTTCTTAAACTGCTTTGCAAACTCGTCGGTTTCAAATATCCGAAAATCAGACAAAGCAACCTCGTCTGGCTTTTGCATCACAAAGACCGTTTTTAATACTGAGGTTCAAGCTTGCGTTATCTTTGATTTCCGCCATTTCGAATTCATCCACGTACTCGTGTTCTTCCACGAAGCGCAGAGCAGCGGTCTCAATAAAGTTTGAAAGCGGCCGATTGTCATTGATTGCCATGCCTCGAAATCTCTGGTATATCTTGTCATCAAGTCTCAATGTTACAGTTTTAGACATTGTTTACCCTCCTGGATAATCTTAGCTATTGTTTATATATAGAATACAAAAGAATACATATGAATGCAATGGAAATCTTCGTGATTTAATTTCACATCCCCCTGAGTCCCCCTTCAAAGAGGGAATAGTTTTGCCGCAGGTGAAACTAGGGGGATGTTTTTCCTTTCTTCCCAATCCTGTTTTCCGTTCCATGCAAAAGTCTTTTTATGTTGCTTTTGTGTCTTATAACAACAAACACTGCTGCAATTATTCCAAAAACAAGATTCTCAATCCTGAAATTAAAAACACCTATGAAAATAGGCAGACTTATTGCAGCTACTATAGAGGAGAGCGAGACATATCTTGTGATTAAAGCGCATATTCCCCATACTGCGACGCATAACAGTATAGGAATTGGTGCTATAGCGAGAAATACACCTGTGCTTGTTGCAACTCCTTTTCCTCCTTTAAAATCCAAAAATATAGTCCAGTTATGACCTATTATTGAACTTGTTCCCGCTATTATTTGAAACAAATTACACAACTGATCTGAACAACCTCTATGAAAATATGCGGCTATTATACTTGCGCAAATCAGGCCTTTGGCAATATCAATAATCAGTGTTATAATTCCGGGAATAATCCCAAGCACTCTAAATGCATTAGCTGCTCCTACATTCCCACTTCCAAACTCTCTAATATCAATTTTTTTTATTAATTTCCCAATTATAAAACCTGTTGGAATTGCCCCCAAGAGATAACTTACTGCAATCATTGCCAGGATTTTCAATATAATTGTCATGTTGTTTCCTTTATTTTAAACCTTATTGGAACACCTTCAAACCCGAAATTATCATACAGATTATTTTTCAGATAGTTTAGATAGTCTTCCATAATCAAATTTCTATTATTAACAAACAAAGCAAATGTAGGCGGGCAGGTTGATACTTGAGTTATATATTTTATTTTCAACTGCTTGCTGGATGTAGAAGAGAACGGCCTGCGTTTTTTCGCATCTTCTAACATCTTGTTAAGCACTGCAGTACTTATGCGTTCCGTATAACATTTATGTACATTAAAGGCCATGTCCATGACCGTAAATATCTTTTCTTTTTTCAATGCGGATATAAAAATCACTGATGCAAAATTAAGAAACTTTAAGTTAGCTTTAAACTGTTCGAGCCATATTCCCTTATCAATACCCAGCTTTTTTGATAGATCTGCCTTATTAATTGCTATTATTATTCCCTTTCCCTGTTCACAGATAAAAGAGGCTATTTTTTTATCCTCCCGCGTTGGCCCTTTCGTTATATCTATAATTAAGATCGCTACATCGGATAGTTGTATAGCTTTTTGCGCTCTTATTACACTATATCTTTCAACGTCTGTCTTTAGTTTGTTTCTCGCTCTAATACCTGCTGTGTCAACTAATACAAAACTTGCGTTTTTGTACTTTAGAAAGCTATCTACAGCATCCCTTGTTGTACCTGGCTCCTTGTCTACTATAAGTCTTTCATCGCCGAGTATTGCATTTACATAGGAAGACTTTCCAACATTTGGACCCCCAACAATAGCTATTCTTATCTCATCGGATGATACTGCATTTTCTCTATCAGAAAAATCCTCTGTTACCTTGTCTAATAAAGTATTAATATTTAAACCATGAGATGCTGAAATTGGCAAAAGTTCATCAGTTCCAAACTGATAGAAATCATAAATATCATTAGTCTTCGCTTCAGTGTCTACCTTATTAACAACTACAATATATTTTTTATCTGTCCTTCGAATTTTATCTATAATCTCTTTATCTACTGGAAGAACACCTGTCTTGGCATCAACCATGAAAATTATAAAATCTGCCTGAACAATAGCTACATCAACTTGTGCTCTAACCTGCGCAGATATATTATCCAAACTCTCGAAATTCAGACCTCCAGTATCTATAATCTCAAAGCTTTTGCCTCCCCATAGACCAGTTCCATAGATTCTGTCCCGTGTTAGACCGGAAAAAGAGTCTACTATACTTTTTCTTTGTCCAATTATCCTGTTGAAAAGCGTTGATTTGCCAACATTGGGACGACCTAGAATTGCAACAATGGGGTTACGCTTTTCTGTCTCCATTTAATAGCTTTACTCCATGTATAGTATAATTAATTCCTGATATCACTGTAAAAACCATTGTTGTCCATACAATGAAACTTATTGAAGGAACTTTTATATTTAACAAAGCATAAATGATCGTGAAAATTTGCAAAAAGGTAGTACATTTGCTAACTTTTGAGGGCTTGGGCTCAAGACCTCCTAAAACAACGTAAAGTATTAAAAAACCGGATATGATAATTACATCACGCGCAACGACTACGATTGTAAGAAAAACAGGAATGCTCCCATCCATCATTAGCATTATAAAAGCTGTTATAAGAAGTATCTTATCTGCTATTGGATCAATGTGTTTACCGAATTTGGACACTTGATCTCTCTTGCGGGCAATTAAGCCGTCTATGGCATCTGTTATACCAGCAATAAAAAATATGCCTAGAGCTATGAGTCTAGTTTCTGGTGTTCCTTTGTGTAGAAAAATAGCAAAGACAGGCACCAGTAATATCCTAAAAACAGTCAAAAAATTTGCCGTATTCATGAATAAAATCTTTATAACAATAAGAAATAACAGAAGGTTAGACTACTGAACCTTTGTCCCGCATTTTGGGCAAAACTTAGCTCCCGGCTTAAGAGATACGCCACATTTCGAACATGTTACGCCCTGAATTTTCTTCCCGCATTCCGGACAGAATACAGTGCCAGGAGATACTTCAGCGTTACAATATGGACACTCTTCAAGAGCAGCCTGCGGAATTTCTTCGCCGCAACTAGGACAGAATTTTGTTCCTTCCTTGACCTGAGTCCCGCATTTAGGACAACTAACCATCACAGTTCCTGCATCCAGCAAATTCTGACAATGTGCCTGAACCTTCACAACGATATCATCAATTGCTTTCTGCGTTGCCTCTCCCATTGGGGTCTTCTTAAAACCGCCAAAACTTACTCCCAGGCTCTTTGCTCCGGGTAAAGGTATAGCAGCTCCTAAGCTTAGCCCCCTTCTTTTTGCTTCTCCACTAAACCTGAGTGTCTGCATTTCTGAGGTCTCAGCATTTACAACCTTTATTATTCCAGCAACTATTGCAGTTTTAGTATCTCCACCAATAGAATATCCGCCAAAGCTTACTCCCCCACCCATGCCTTTCTGTGAATATTCAAATACTGTAATCACTCCATTAAGAATTATCTGCGCTCCTTTAATATTTCCAATTTTCGCCTTTGTTTTTTTGCTTACTCTCCCGCTTGCCCCAAGATCCTGCTCGGAGATTATATCTCCTAAATCCATTCTGCTCATAACGGAAAACTGCCCGGTCTCTGTTAATGCGCTTTCCAGCATATCAGCCATTCCAGTTCCCATGTTTAACTCAGATTTCCTCCAATAATCAGTTCCTGGAGCATCTTTTGCAGTGAATTTACTTACAGCTACACGCACCTTTTCCGCACATACAGAGCTTGAAAACAAGACAGCAACAAATAATAAAGCCAAGACAACAGCTAACGGCTTCGCTACACACTTCATACCAAAATTCCTCCTTTTTTAACTATTAATATTGCAAGTTATATATAGCATTGCATCATGATTTTTGTCAAGCCAAAACGGGACATTCTCATTTGCCTAGACTTTCAATACTTATTTCTATATAATCCCAGTATATAAGTTTAAAGGTAAATCTTGTATAAAGAATACTGGAGACTTCAGAAGAAACCTTTTGAGAATACTCCTGACCCCCTGTTTTTATACCACTCCGAGGAATATGAAGAAGCCTTCACAAGACTCATGTATGCAGTAACCAATAAGAAGGGTGGAGCCCTTCTTACGGGCGAATACGGCGCAGGCAAAACCTTATTAAGCAGAACCATAATAAACAACCTTACAGAAGACAAATATGAAATTGCGCTGATTACTAACCCTAACTTTCCGCCAGAACAACTTGTTCCCGAAATTCTCTATCAGCTGGGTGCCGAGAATATTAATAAGAACATAAAGATTGACAATGTTCATGCTTTCAATGACCTCTTATATAAAAATTACGAGTTGAATAAGGGTACAATTATAATTATCGATGAGGCTCAACTGATAGAAGACACAAGAATGTTTGAAGAGATCAGGTTGCTGCTGAACTTTCAGTTAAATGATCAATTTCTTTTAACCCTTATTTTGATGGGACAGCCTGAATTAAAAGCAAAAGTATCAAAAATTCCTCAATTTAAGCAAAGAATATCAATCAGCTATCATCTAACAGGGCTATCTGAAAAAGAAATATCTAATTATATAAAGCATAGATTAACTATTGCTGGAACAAGTTCTGATATTTTTTTGAAAGAATGTTTTCCGTCAATTTATTCATATTCAAAAGGAATTCCAAGAGTGATTAACAATATCTGTGATCTGGCATTATTTATAGGGTTTAATAAAAAAATTGACGCCATTGACAAAACAACCATTATGAAAATAATCGATGATTTGAGTAAGTGAGTTGACATGGTAAGAATATCCGATTTAGTAAGAAAAGATGATTCTCCAGAATCTGACAAAAATTCTTTGAAGTTTTCTAATAAGCAACCTGATTCTAAAAAACAGGATGAACATTTAAAACTTTATTATAACCTGTTAGAATTTATGAAAAGTCTTTGGAATGACCTTAAGCAAAACAAGGTTATTAATGAGAAAGAGGTCAGAGATATTATTACAAAAACAGTAAAAGAAGTCAGGCACAATCATGAGGTATTCACCAACCTTGCCGAAACATACATGGATAGTAACTATCCCTCTATACATTCTGTTAATGTAGCTTTTATATGTATAAATATGGGACTCGGGTTAAATTATACCAATGAGCAACTTATTGAATTAGGAATAATCGGACTGCTTCATGACATAGGAATGGTGAAAATAGATAATGAAATTTTTAATTCCTGTAAGGAGTTAACCATTGAACAGCTTGACGAGATAAGGAAACATCCATGGTACGGCGTAAAAATCCTTAAGCAGTCAAAAGGTTTTTCTCCAACAGTCAGGAAAACCATATATTCGTCACATGAAAGAATTGACGGTACAGGATATCCCAATAAAATAAAAAATGGCGACATAACTGAACTCGAGCAGATTGTCGGCTTGGCCGACACCTTTGAAGCAATGACCCATCCCAGACCATACAAAGAGCATCTATCTCCGTACGAAGCCATTAAAAACATTGTTGAAATTTCTGGAGGAAGATTCAACAGAAAAATCTTGAAAGCGCTTCTTGAACAGATTACGTTCTATCCTATAGGCTATAACGTATTACTTAATACAGAGGATAAAGCTAAGGTAATTAGGATTAGTAGCAACTCTCCATCAAGACCTGTGGTAAGCGTGTTTGAAGATAAAAATGGCAAAGCAGTCTCTCCTTCTAAAGAAATTGACCTTTCAAAGCAGCATTTTTTCTACATAAAAGAGACCCTTCTAGATGCGTCTTCTTAAGAAAATTAGAGATAATTTTCTGTCATTTCGAGATGTATTTCTCTTTCTGAAGATATCTCTTTTCGCGATGATCTTGCCTTTTTTAATTAAATTCCTGAAAGTACAAAAATTAATGTATTTTTTAAACGTTAAAGGTGAAAACAACAGAAATTATTCAGGAGATAAAATTGTTAAATATACGGATTATATATTAACTCGCAGCTTCCTATTTTATAAAAAAACCTGTCTTAACAGGAGTATTATTTTATACAGGTTTTTAAATAAAGCAGGTATAAAAGTAAAGTTGAATATTGGGATTAAGCGCGTTTCGTCTTGCTTTAAAAAAACAGATTTAATGGGACATGCCTGGCTTACATGTAACGGTAATTATTATGCGGAATCAATTCCACAGGAGACTGAAAATTATATTAAAACTTATGAATATGCCCCAAAACACCATCAATATCACTGCTCATAATCTCAGAGCATTAGAAGACATAAAAAAAATAATAAAGCTTCTGAATTTATATGATATAGATGTGATACTATTAAAAGGCATTGCTCTGATTTTACAGTATCCCAATTATATATCAGAACGTGTGTTAACAGATATTGATGTGCTTGTAGATAAAAAAAAAATTCGTGATACTGGAAAAATACTGAAAGAGAATGGATACATATATGAAACATCGAACAAGGCAACCCATATTACTTATTATAAAAGAAGTAATTTACCCGTGGAAATTCATTGGACCCTGATCAACTATTTAAATCCGCTGCAAAAATATGCATTTGGCATAAGACTGGATGATATATGGGAAAAGACGCAACGGATGTCTGTTGACAGTTTAAAGTTTAATTTAATGTGTCCTGAGCATATGATAATCTATCTGTCCATGCATATGATAAAAGAATTTCATGTTTCTAGAAAATGGATTAACGACATTAAACTATTAATTAAAAAAGAAAAGACTATAGATTGGCTTCTCCTCGTAAAAACCGCTCAAGCGTGGGGATGTATTCCCTGCGTGTATCACGCTTTAAAAGTTATCTCAATGGATAGCGGGTATTTGATACCGAAACCTATAATGAAGAAAGCTGCTTCTTACAAATTTCCATTTTGGCATAACTGGTTATTAGACAGAATATCGAGAGGACTATCCATAAGACACTTGCGTATATTGCTTTATTTTTCCGTTATGCCTGAGATAAAAGATAGATTGAAATCATTTCTATATCTTCCGATATACATCTTGAAAACAAGATGTTGCAATGATAAAGTTATATTATAAAGGTGATAAGTGAAGAAATATTGTATAAATGAAAGCAAAGTCGCATGGAGAGATTTAGATGGAGAGACTGTTATTCTGGATCTAAAAACCGATACTTATTTTTCACTTGATAAAATTGGAACCAAAATCTGGAATAAGATGATAAAAAAATCCGAAATTAAAGCCCTTGTGGCTTTAATAACAAGTTCATATGAGGTAACTGCGAAAGAGGCTGAAAGAGATGTTGAAGAATTGATTTCCAGTTTAAAAAAGCAAGGATTAATTCTGGAATCGGCAGAGAAATGAAAATGAAAAATATTATAGAAATAGATAAGGGGTTATTGACGAAGCGTTTGAGGATGAGATTAATTCCTTTCTGCTGTGTGTTTGAAATTACATCAAAGTGCAATTTAAATTGTAAACACTGCTACATATGTCAGGATAAGGCAAAAGAACTCACATTTGATGAAATTAAAAATATACTGGAACAAATTAAATCCTGCGGATGTCTTGAGCTTACAATAACTGGTGGAGAACCGCTGCTTAGAGAAGACATTTTTGATGTAATAAAATATGCAAGAGATAATGACTTTGCAGTATCTCTTTTTACAAACGCCGTATTAATGGATAAAAAAACAGCGAAAAAGCTCAAGGAGCTTTCAGTCTATGACATTCAAATTAGTTTATATGGCGCAAGGGCTTCCATACATGAGAAAATTACAGGAAAACCAGGTTCTTTTGAAAGAACAATAAATGGGATTACTTTATTAAGAAGAAACGGAATCAAGCCCATAATTAAAACAACTGTTATGAAGGATAATTTTAAAGAGATAATCCATATTAAAAAATTATGTGAGGACATGAAATTAGAATATATTTTTGACACTATGATTTTCCCAAAGGATGATGGAAGTACTGCGCCTTTAAAGCTAAGATTAAACAACAGGAATCTATATGATTTTTTTACCGCAATGAATAAAAATGACAGAACCTCATTTTCATCTGAACAAATCCACTACAGGAAATTTGACACATGCGCAGCGGCAAGATCTATATTCGCTATCTCGCCCGATGGCAAAATTTATCCATGTATTGCATTTAAAATAGAGGCAGGGAATATCAATAAAGAACGATTCAAAGATATTTGGCAAAACTCAAGTGTTTTTAAGGATATCAGAGCAATGTCCATAAAGGATATTCCTGAATGCTCAAGCTGCGATCTGAATAATGAATGTCTCAGATGTCCGGGACTCTCACATATTGAACACGGAAATTTTAAAACTGTGCCCAAAGAATTGTGTAGAATAACAAAAATCAAGGAGGAAGCAAAAAATGAAGAAAACCTACGAAAAACCCAGACTCACAAAGTACGGGCAGCTTAAAGACATAACAAAGATGGCTATAACTGCCTCAAAAACGAATAAGAATCAGTGTCCGTCAGTATGCCAAACTCCGCTGCTTGCTAACAGGAATAATCCAAAACAGGGTTGTTGTTAATAGATCTGTGTTTGATATACACGGTGTCCGTTTTGAAATTTCCTCAAATAGGGAAAAGTATATAAAATGGACAAAAGATTACATCTATTTTGCCGAGAAAAGAAACAAAAATCTCCAATGGCATATCCATATTAACGAAATAAAAGGAAGTTTTCCCCTCTTCCCTCCTGAGACATCAAAAAAAGCCAGGTCAAAATCAATTCCCATCATTTACGAAAATGGCAATTTATTATGGTTTGACTTTTTTTATGCTGTTGCGCAAATTAATTTGACAAGCAAAAGTATCGCAGTCTGGATAAAGAAATTCAAAGGGCTTACAGAATTCTATTTTACAAATATAATCCTGTTTAATATCCTTAATCTTATTTTAAGCTATAGTGGTATGGTTTTTATTCATTCAGCAAGTCTTTGTTATGGCGGGAAAGGCATTATTTTGGCAGGTGAAGCGGGAGCGGGCAAAAGCACTTTATCTGTGGGATTAGTGGAAAGAGGATGTAAATTCCTTTCTGATGATAAGTCTATCATTCATCTTAATAACAATAAAGCTGAAATGCTTTCCTTTCCTGAACCAGTTTCTTTGCAAGAGGATGCCTGCAGTTTTTTCACAACGACTAGACCATTTGCAAAACAAAAAAATAAACTTGATAAATATAAAAAGATCTTCAGGATAAACTCATTGTACTGCGACTCTGCTATAAGCAGATGCAAGCCAAGTCTGATTATATTTCTGCATAAAGCCTGCGGCAAAGAAACTTTTGCTAAAAAGATAACCAAAAAAGAATCTTTAGACTGCCTTATTGGGTCTGTTTCAACATCTTTTATTACTGAATCCGCTGTTGTTTTTAAGATATTGGCTGAACTTGCTGATAGCGTTAGATCCTATAGATTAGCCCTTGGAGAAAATATAGATAAATCTGTTGAAGCAATTCTAGGTTTAGTAAGAAGCGAGAAGCCCCTTTAGTTTAGCTTTCTTCAGACACCAGTTGAAAAAGATATGTCCTGTTCCGCATATCAATATAGAAAAAATCAGAAGAATGATTAGCTCTTCTTTCATATCAAGAATTGACTGTCCGTAAAACATGGATTTCCTTGCCGCATTAAGAGAATGTGTAATAGGAAGAAAATCCGAAACTTTATGTAACCATTTTGGAAGGACTGCTATAGGGAAATAGACGCCGCCAAGCAGTCTGAAAACGTTCGTTATAATCCATGAAATTGGATTCCAATTTTTAAATATTAATATAAATCCTCCTCCCATGAGTCCAAACCCTGTTGAATAGACGGCTGTCGTTAACAGAACAATAAACAATGATGGGAAATTTATATTAAGTTTTATTCCAAAGAAAATAATGCCTATAATCACGTATAATAGAAACATGAAGAAAGAATATATCATTGTGTTTATTGCTATTGCATAAGCAATGCTTGTAGGTTTTACCGGCGATACAAGAACAACTTCCAGGGTGCCTGTAAGCTGCTCGTTGCGAATATAGTCAGGAATTGTCTGAAGTCCAGCCCAGACAATACTTGATGAAGCAATGCCTATTAATACAAAAGAGAAATAATTATCCGCACAGCCTTTTACAAAACTGGTTCCGCTCTGGCCTATTAACTTTGATATAAAAAAGAAAAGCATAATTGTGAAAATTATATTAAGCTGACTGAATATGAAAGAGCACTTGTAGCTCTTATCAATAAGAAATTCTCTTACTATCAATGCCTTTGTAATTTTTAGGAATCTAAACATTATTTACAATTTTGCCTTTTTCCATATACATAACTCTGCCAACAATATTTTTAATCTCCCTTTCCTTTGCAGTTGCGATGAATGCTAATCTGTTATTCTTCCTGGAATAATCCTGCATTAATCTGTTCACCAATTCAATTCCATCTTCATCCATAGATATAAAAGGCTCGTCAAAGAGCAATATTTGAGGCCCATGCAATATTGAACGAATGATATTCAGCTTCTGCCGCATTCCTGACGAATATAACCCTGCCAGAGTATCTCTGCTGTTTTCTAATCCAAATTTGGACATTAAATAGTTTGCCCTTTCTGTAATATTTTTTTCGCCCATTCCATAGAACCTTCCAAAAAAAGTAAGGTTCTGCAACCCCGTTAATCTCCAGTGCAAACATCTGGAATCAGCAGGCAGCCACCCAATTCTGAGGTCAGGATAAATATCTTCATTTATTTTTACGGCACCGCTATCCGGGATCAACAACCCAGCAATGATCTTTAATAACGTAGTCTTTCCTGCTCCATTAGTGCCAACCAATCCAACAATTTGCCCGCTTTCTATGGAAAGATTAATATTACTTAGGGCTCTGACGCTTCTTCCATTCGAGCGAAATATCTTTGTTAAATCTATTATTTTTATGGCATGTTTCATGTTGCGTTCGTATAATTTAAGGTTATTGGTTTTGATTTTATAGTAGAAATTTGATATTATCAAGTTATTAGAGAAGGTGTGGGCAATATGCAGAAGCACAAAGTATTAATCATTGTGTTATTTTTTTCCCTGTTATGTTGTATTAATTCAAGCATCTCTTCCAAGGAGAATACTTCACTGGACTATGTTGTTGGTCCCGGGGATGAACTGTCTATAACTGTTTGGGGGCACGATGATCTGAGCAGGGATGTAACAGTCAGCAGAAAAGGAGACATAACAATAGCTCCTCTGGCAGTTATACATGTTGCGGGAATGACAATTGGACAGGTTGAGAGTGAGGTAAAGAAGATATTTTTAAAATATGTTCTGCATCCTATCGTCACACTTTCGATAAAAGAATATAAGAGCCAGAAGATTATTGTGCTTGGCGAGGTAGGTAGCACAGCTGCAGGAGCAGGAATAAGCGGACCTGGTGTATATACATTGAAGGGTAAAACAGAGTTTCTGGAGTTTTTTATGTCAGTAGGAGGTCATACCAAAAATGCAGATATAAAGCATATAAAACTGATAAAGCAGAATGGTGAGGTAACCACAATTGATTTGAATAATTATGTATTAAAGCCGAAACTAGAACAAAGCATTTATGTGGAAAGTGGAGATAGATTATTTATTCCTCCAATTATTATAGATAAAGTTTTTGTTATGGGAGAAGTTAAAAGTCCAAGAGTTGTTCCTTATTATGCAGAAATGAGACTTATGGAGGCTATCACAGAAGCTGGAAGCTTTACAGAAAGCGCGACTATAAGAAGCACAAAAGTTGTAAGAGGCAGTTTTGAGAAACCAGAGGTCATCTCTGTAGCGATCAGAAAAATATTTAAAAAAGGATCTATTAAGTATAATATCCTTCTTGAACCGGGAGATATAATATACGTTCCCAGGTCAACGATTGGAAGCATAAATTATTTTATCAGACAAATTCTTCCAAGTTTGCAATTAGCCGCCTTTACCAATGCATTGGCTACAACTGCCACCTTAAGAACAGTTAAATAGGAGAAAACATGCCAGCATATGAAATGGACATTCATGATTACTGGCGTATTATAAACAGAAGAAAAATCCGCATAGTACTATTTGTTTTATTAACCGTAATAGCCACGATTTTTTACACAAATATGCAAACGCCTATTTACAAAACATCATCTATAATCAAGGTGGAAAAAAGAAAAGCAATCGCCACAATACTTACGGATATTGTTACATATTCCCCCGGAGATACGATGGAGTCCGAATGCGCGAATATTACAAGCTTCAATGTGTTGGGAAAAGTAGCTCAGCAGGTCGGATTAGTAAAGAAGGATACTTCCCCTGTAGAAAAGGAAGCAATAATAAGAAACTTGAAGAATGATGTAAAAACAGAAGTTATCGGCGATACTAATCAAATAAAAATTTCTGTATCCTCTGACAATGGAGAAAAAGCCCAAACACTGGCGAATAAAATAGCTGAGGTATACGTGCTAGAACACCACCTTTCAAAAATAAAAGAGGCTCAAAATGTCAAAAAATTTATTGAGGCGCAACTTAAAAACTATCAGAGGGCTTTAATTGAAAGCGAAAGAAGCCTCTATGAATTTCGCAGTAAAAATCCGATGTTTGATACTAAGAAAAAAGAGAATATAGACTATTCAAACCAGCTAACTAAGGTTGTTGAACTTGAGAAAAAAGCGGTTGAGCTGGAAGTTCAACTTTCAACTCTTTTAACTGAGTACACTGAGAAATACCCACCTGTTGAACTTATTAAGGGGAAAATTCAAAAAATCCGTAACGATATTGATATCGAAAGAAGAAAACTTCTCTCAAAAAAGAAAGACGCTTCGGAAAAAGAAATTGAGTTAGCCCAATTAAACAGAGATATCACAATTAACGAAACTATTTATTCAATGTTTAAGAACAAATTTGAAGAAGCAAGAATAATGGAAGCAGAAAAGGCAAAGGAAATAGCAATTGTCGAACCTGCTCCTTTACCTAGAAGGCCCACAAGTCCAAAGAAGGGAACAAATGTTATGATAGGAGCTACCATAGGAGTAATTCTTGGGCTGATATTTGCATTTGTCTCAGAAGCGTTGGATACCTCCATCAGTACAATTGACGATATGGAGGAGTTTCTTAAGGTCTCTGTAATAGGGGTTGTTCCTCACGTCGAATCTTCTGAAGGAAAGCTAAGATTCTGGAGAAAATTATTTGTTAAAGACAAAGGGAAAGAGCCATACTATAAGAAGCTTATAACCCATTTTGAACCTAAAAGCCCAGTATCTGAGGCGTTTCGTATTATTAGAACGAATTTAGGGACTTTAAAGACAACGAAAGTTTGTAAAACTCTTCTTTTTACCAGTTCCGGATTGCATGAAGGAAAAACAACAATGCTGTCAAATGTTGGAGTCGTATTAGCTCAAATGGGAAAGAGAGTTCTTTTGGTAGAAGCAGATCTTAGAAGACCAATACTGCAACACATGTTTGGAATAAACAGGGAACCGGGTCTTACAAATTATCTCATAGGACAGATTAACTGGAGAGATGCTGTACAGACATCAACCGATATCCTGCTGGGAAAACTGGGATTTGACGCAACACTTAAGACGCCGGGGATTGAGAATCTTCATATCTTAACTGCCGGGATAATCCCATCTAATCCTGCAGAGCTGTTGCAGTCAGAAAACATGAAAACCTTTATAAATGAATCGAAAAAAGAATTTGACATTGTGCTTTATGATACTCCCCCCATTCTTCCTGTTACTGATGCTGTAATAATAAGTAAATTGGTGGATGGCGTAATATTAATATACCAGGTTGGGAGAACCTCACGCCATGCAGTTATAAGAGCTAAGAGCCATCTTGAAAAAGCAGAAGCGAAAGTACTGGGTATAATTCTCAACGATATAAAGATAGACATGGAAATAGATATATCTAGTTACTATAAGTACCGCTATTACACCTCTATTCCGGAAGAGGAAAAGACCAATCCCTCATAATGCCATTAAAAACTCCTCTTTCAGCCAGAGTAGCATGGATACTGCCGATGGTTTTTATTTTTCTTAGCCTAATACTGGGCAAGCTTGTAGCCACTACGTCAACTTACATGCCGCTGCTTCTGGTAGTTGGCGTAAGTGTCCTGATTCTTGCCTTAATTCGCATAGATTACGCCCTCTTTCTTCTGATATTTTCTATGCTTCTTTCTCCTGAGCTGGGCGCTGGAACAGCAGGAGGAAGAGACATAACGATCAGAGTAGAGGATATCCTGCTTGCTGTAATAACATTTGCGTGGCTTGGGCGGATAGCTATAAACAATAAACTAGGAGTCTTTGCAAAGACTCCCCTGAATAAACCTATAGCCTTCTACTCTCTTATATGTGTTCTCTCAACATCTATAGGCATCATTACAGGCAGAGTCGACGTATTAAAGGGAACATTTTTTGTGCTCAAATATATTGAATATTTTCTTCTATATTTTATGGTTGTAAATACAATAAATTCCAAAAAACAGATTAAAATGTATTTAACAGCGCTATTTATTACTTGCTTTTTAGTCTCAATTTATGGAATGAGCCAGATAGGAACAGGAAGAGTCTCCGCTCCTTTTGAAGGAGAGGTGGGAGAGCCAAATACATTGGGCGGATATATGATTTTCATAATGGCGTTAACTCTTGGATTGCTTGTTTATATAAAGAGCAAGCGTATAAAATATTCATTGTTAGCCTTAATTGCCTCAATTGTACCGCCTTTTCTCTTTACTCTTTCAAGGGCATCATATGTGGCTCTATTTCCTATGTATTTTTCTATTATCTGGTTTGGAAAAGTAAAAAGTAAATTAGTTCTTGTTTTTATCGTTATTGTCCTGCTCGGATTATTTTTTGTTCCTAAAGAAGTAAAAAAACGCATAGAATATACATTCAAACCGCAAAGAGAAGCCCAGGTAAAGATAGGGAATATAACTCTTGGTCCTTCCACATCTGCAAGAATTATAAGCTGGAAAACAGGAATAGAAGACTGGAAAAATCATCCTATTCTAGGATATGGTACTACAGGATATGCATTTATCGACGGACAATACTTTAAAACGCTTATTGAATCCGGGATATTAGGACTTATAGGTCTTATATGGATAATTATTGCCGCAATCAAGAACGCCCTGAGAAATTTAAAACAGCAATCTGAGCCTTTATATAAAGGACTGTGTCTTGGATTTCTGGCAGGAGCTGTGTGCCTTAGTGCTCATGCGCTCGGAGCAAACACATTTATAATTATTAGAATCATGGAACCTTTCTGGTTTGTGGCAGGAATGGTTATGGCACTCCCTTATCTGAAAGGAGAGAACATTGCAGCCTGAACATGAAGGGCTTACCAGAAAAGTAGTAAGAGGCGGGGCATGGGTGTTTGGTCTTAACCTCGTTTCGCGGGGGCTTAAGCTTGTTCGGACAATCATATTGGCAAGACTTTTGCTTCCATCAGATTTCGGAATGGTTGGAATAGCGGAAATATCTATTTCTTTGCTGGGGTCTTTTTCCGGCATTGGATTCGGTCAGGCTATTGTGCAGAAAAAAGGGTGCGTTACAGAATATCTTGATACGGCATGGTGCGTACTGGTAATTCGCGGGATAATTCTGGCTGCTCTTCTCTTCTTCGGAGCGCCTTTTATTGCGGGCTTTTTTAAAACCACAGCTGCAATACCTGTTTTGCGTGTTATGACAATTACGCTGGTTCTAACTGGGTTTAGTAATATAGGGACCACCTATTTCGAGAAAGATCTCCAGTTCAAGAAATTGTTTATCTATAATCTGGGTAGCACTATAGCCAGTCTTGTGGTAGGTATAAGTTTGGCATTTATTCTGAGAAACGTGTGGGCTATAATTTATGGCACTCTCGCCGGAGCAGTAACGAGCCTTTTCCTTTCATATATACTCCATCCTTATAGACCAAAGTTCAGATTTGAACTGGAAAAGCTAAAAGAACTTTTTGGCTTTGGCAAATGGATTTTAATATCCACTGTTGTTGTATTTCTAATTACTCAGGGAGATGATATTTTAACAGGAAGACTTCTTGGTATAGGAGCGCTTGGATTGTACGCTATGGCATACCGGTTGTCTAACCTTACCGCTACAGAAATAACACATGTGATTTCCCGCGTGACATTTCCGGCATACTCAAAATTACAGCACGATATTTCTAAATTAAGGGAAGGGTATCTAAAAGTGCTACAGTTTACTGCATTTGTTTCCTTTCCTTTAGCCTGCGGAATATTCATACTGGCTCCTGATTTCACGAGAATATTTCTGGGAAGCAAGTGGATGCCCATGGTTCCTGCAATGCAGGTATTATCATTTTTTGGATTATTGCGATCAATGTCAGCCACAACAGCTCCTGTATTCTGGGGTGTGGGAAAACCTGGAATAGAGACAAAATGGAATATAGCACAACTTGTTGTCTTGAGCGCCGTAATATACCCCTTTATTATGCATTGGAACATACTGGGTACTTCCATCGCGGTTTTTATCAGTATCCTTGTATCAACTATAGGGTTCAGCTTCATGGTAATAAAAATAACAGGTTGTAGAATTAGAGACTTTGCCAGAGCAATAGGTTTCCCTCTAGTAAACACAATAGTTATATTCTTGCTGGTATCGTTCTTGAAAACATTTATCTCAATAGGGATAATCGAATTTTTTGCCGTAATTTTTGTCAGTATTTTAGTTTATCTGGGAGTTGCTTACTTACTGGATAAATTTCTGAATTATGGCATATATCCTCTTATGAAAGAATCATTGAATTACATAAAAAATGAAAAAATCTAAAAAAATTTTAATAATTTCTTATCATTACCCGCCATCACCCAGTTCGTCTCCTTATCCCACATATTCATGGGTAAAATATCTTTCTGAATTTGGATGGCAATGCGTTGTGTTAACAAGAACATGGGACAGCAGTAATGTTCAGGAGCGTTCCACAGGTACCGTTATATACAGAACTCCTTATAAGCAATGTTTCCGAAAAGCAGTTAGTTTGAGTAAAAGAGCAGGCTTTTTCAAAAAGTTCATTAATTTTTTTCTTCTTAATTTCATATTTCATCCGGACAGCCAAAGAGGATGGCATAATTATGCTTATGAAGCAGGATTGTCTATTATTAAGAAGTATCCTATTTCACTGATCCTGAGCACTTCTCCATGGACAGCTCACTGGATAGCAAGTGATTTGAGCAAAGCAACGGGTATTCCGTGGATAGCAGATTACAGAGACCCATGGACTCAGGATACTTCCATCAGGCATAGAAAAATATGGCTCATCCGTGACAAAATCCATAGATTGATTGAAAAAAGAATTTGCAAAACAGCATCTTGCGCTATTCATGCATCCGAAACATGGTCATCTCAGTTGAGCAGGCTTCTTAATAAGAAAGTTTATACGATACCTAATGGTTTTGATCCTGAAGATTTTACTGTCACAGATAAGGACAACACTAAAGGACATATTTTCACACTTTCATATGTGGGAAGCTTCCATTTTGTTCAAAAGCTGGACGTATTTTTGAAGGGATTTCAGAAATTTCTCTTGAACAATAAGCCGTCTCCTGAAATTTGCAGGTTAGTATTAGTTCCTCCTTTCAATGAATGTCATGGAATTGAAAAGAAACTGTGCAGTAAATATAAAGTGATTGGGAAATATATCCATGTCGTTCTTAATGCTAAGAAATCCGAGGCAGTAAGATATATGACACTATCTGATGTTCTTCTGTTGTTTCTCAGTGATGATAATGGCTGGTATCCAACGAAATTTTTTGAATATCTGGCCTGCGGTAAACAGATACTGGCTACTCCTGATGATAAGGGAGTTATAGGAGCTACATTGAAGAGGACTCGAGCAGGGACTATGCTGAATACTTCTGAGCATGTAGCGGTCTGGTTGGAAGAAAAGTGGAAAGAGTTTCAGTTACGTGGAAATCTGACTGTCAATACTAACACTGAGCTAATAGAGGAATTTAACCGTAGAAAGTTAACACAGAAATTGTCTGAAATTTTAAACAGTGTTGTTCAACAACCTGAAGGGAAATACCGAGTTGACGTAAAAAAAGATAACACATAAAATAGGTGAGAGTTTTCCTTAATTGAAAGGAATCGGATATGAGTGAAATGTTCAAGATTGACGATATTGCGAAACAGATTATCCGCGAGATAAAAGAAGAGTGGAAAGAAAGTGTATATGCCTGTCATGATGAATTGGTTACTGCAGAAAGTATACTGCGATATCTTAATCGGGATAATCTTCGCTTTCGGGAAATTGTGAAATGTATTGCAGAAAGAGAAAAGAATAAAAAGATTCTTGATATTGGTATCGCATACGGCTTTCACGATATCATTTTAAAAGAAATCTGGGGATTCGATATTACAGGGATGGAAGTTGAAGAGAATATAAATGCTTATTGCAAATTACTGCATAGACACCAAATACCACTAATTCAGGGAGAATTGTCTAAAAAATCTTGTCCGGTTCCAAATGAGAGTTTTGATATTGTAATCTTCAGTGAGGTAATTGAACATATGCGTCTTTCGCCTCTGAAAGCGCTTCTAGAAATAAAACGAGTGTTAAAGCCAAAAGGGTTAATACTTTTAACAACGCCGAATATAGCATCATTGAGAAATATAGAGCATCTGGTTCGAGGAAAGAATATCTCTGAACCTTTTCCTGATGATGATTCAAATCTGGTTCATATCACAGACAAGATGAACCACATACGTGTGTATACAATAGAGGAGATAACCTCTCTCATACAGCGGGCGGGATTTAGAGTACTTGAGTCTAGATTCGTTTCTTCAGAAAAACTTAATCTAAAACCCAGAAAGAATTTACCAATACATATATTGTATATTCTGATATTGAAGATCATATCGTCTTTTCGGGGTTATATCTTTGTTCTTGGTGAGAAAACTTAAAATGAAAATTTTGCGAGTATGATTAATTTTGTTAAGAAACTTTTGAAGAAGGTTATTCCTGTTAATTTTCATCCCTCTATGTTAGTGAATCACTACATTGAGAGAGTTACGGGCAGACAAATATTTTCGGGACCTTTTGCAGGTATGAAATACGTAACTTCGAGTTCGGATATTGTGTATTACCCGAAGATTCTTGGCACATATGAAAAGGAACTACATGAGCTTGTAGAAAAACTATGCAGGAAGCATTTTAACTTGATTGTAAATGTAGGAGCAGGTGAAGGGTATTATGCTGTTGGCTTTGCCGTACGGCAGCCTTTTGCTAACATCGTAGCGTTCGAAGTGAAAATGGTTGGACAGAATTTGATCCAGCAAATGGCGAAAATAAATGGCGTTAACGACAGGATAAGAATCAATGGATTGTGTGATCATGAGAGTTTATCAAGTTGTTTGTCTATTTGCGAAGAAGGTAGGGCGATTCTGGTTGTAATGGATACAGAAGGTGCGGAAGATATTCTTTTAGATCCTCTCAAGATACCCGTTCTCAACAAATCTTACATTCTGGTTGAGTTGCACGATTTTGTGTGTCCTGGCATTACCAAGAGAATATACAAACGTTTTCAGAATAGTCATAGGATTACTGAAATAATGGCCAGGTCAAGAGTTTTTACAGATTTTCCTTTAAAATTATCGGGGATTGTTTCCTATGTCCCAAAGAAATTTTTCTTGCAAAGTTTGTACGAAGCGCGTCCTGATGGAATGAAGTGGTTTTATCTTGAGCCGCCGACCATGCGGAGAAAAATAAGGGATAATGAGTAAGAGTTTCGATAGTGTATGGGATAAATGGCAGGATGTGAATATTGAAGAACAGATAATATCTCATCGCTCTGCGAGAAACAAGTATATCGGCGTTATATCTAAGTATCTTTCCCGCGGCTCAGGCGCAAAAGCTCTTGAGGTAGGTTGTGGTACCGCTATTGACTCATATATAGTTTCCACCGAGACGGGGATGGAAATATATGGCGTGGATATATCCGAAGACGCTCTAAAGATTGCTGAAAAGGTAGAAGAGCGGTTCTCCTGCAAGGTACGTCTTTCCCGAGGAGATGCGATGTCTCTGGGATATCATGATGAGATGTTTGATCTGGTTTTCAGCCAGGGAGTTATAGAGCACCTTGTGCGGGATGTCCGCGCGCTTAAAGAGCAGGTAAGGGTGTTAAAAACGGGAGGGGTATTGATACTCAATGTACCCCAGAAATATACAGCGTATACCATGCATAAGCACCTGATGTCCCACATTGGACGGTGGGAATGGGGGCATGAGACCGAATTTTCCAGTCGCCAGTTGGCTCGTTATGGGAAATATCTGGGGCTGGATATACTTGAAAGGTTCGGGTATGATTACTGGCGTTCTCCGTTTGAGCTGATATTTGTACTACGAACGTTAAATCACAAGATCGGGAAAATACCGTTACTGCGAAAAAGTCCCGGGTACGGCAAAGTATCTGAGTTTTGGGACGCTATGTGGGAACGATTAGAGGATAAGTCAGGACACTTTTTTATGAAAAATTTAGTTTATGTTTACCGTAAGTCGGCAAATGAAAGCATATAGTCTATTATGAATATCCTTTTTGTAAATCAATATATAGATGAAGTCGGAGGAGTTGAACACTACTTAAATACTCTTTCTGAAAGATTAATTGCAGAAGGCCATAACATATACTTTATCTATGGCGACAAGCTTATTGAATCTTCTTTTAGAAAATATACAAAGACATTTAATCTGCCCGATATCTGGAATAATCCACTTTGTTTGAAGAAGGAAATAAAATTAACTCTGCGCCGGACCATCAATGATATAAAACCAGATGTTATATACCTGCACAATATTGAGAATCTTAAAGTTGTAGATATCTTCTCCCAGCAAGTTCCAACAGTAAGGTATGTGCATGGATGTAAGTCTACATGTCCCGACGGAAAAAGATTATTGCATAACCCTATGGAAACGTGTTTTCATCCTGCATCACCTCTATGCACCTTGCGTGCGCATACAAGAAGATGCATGCCAAGGCATCCTGTAAAATCTTTTAGGGCTTATGCAGGAACAAGAAGAAGTCTGAAGTCTTTTGAAAAATTAAAGCGCATATTAGTGGCTTCAAAATATATGAAAAACATATTGGAGATAAATGGAGTTTTGCCGCATAAAATAGAGATTTTGCCATATTTTGCAGAATCATTATCCAGCAATATTTCCAGCAAATACAACGGTTCAAGAAGGATTCTTTTTGCAGGGCGTATCGCCAATGGAAAAGGGTTAGAATACCTGTTTTATGTATTGAAGCTTCTAAAAGAAAAAATTTTTCTGGATGTAGTGGGAGACGGCCCGTTAAGAAAAGAGTGCCAAGAAAAAATCAATAAATTGGGTCTAAAAGAAAAAGTTCGTTTTCACGGATGGGTTCATAGCGAGAAAATGGCAGATTTTTATAAAAAAGCCTCTTTTTTAGTTATCCCTTCTATTTGGCCTGAACCTTTTGGTATAGTAGGTATCGAAGCAGCTCTTTATGGCAGGCCAGCTGTTGCTTTTGATGTTGGGGGAATATCTGACTGGTTAAAACATGGGAAAACAGGTTTTTTAATTAACCCTTATGATAAAGTTGAAATGGCGAGAAAAATAGATCTCTTGTTAAAAGACAGCAAAATGGCAGAAGAAATGGGGAAAAACGCCAATAAGTTAGTTGGTGAAAATTTCTCTCCCAAGATTCACATACACAAACTATTAAATCTTTTTGAGAAGCTATGAAAATTTGCATGATTTTTTCTAATTATCCGCCCAATTATAAGCCGGGCGGGATTGCGGATTATACACGTATTTTGGTTGAGAAACTGAGAAGGTCAGGATTTAACGTGTCCGTAATAGCATCAGAGAGATATGCAGGAAACGACCCCAAAGTTTTTAAAGTTGGGAGTATCAACTGGGGTCTCAGCGAGTTACTTGAAATTTCAAAAATAGCAAAAAGAGAGAAATTTGACATTCTGCATATGCAATATACGCCTGAAAGTTATGGATTCGGCATAAGCTTTAAATTTCTGCCTCTTGTTTTAAAGATTATGAGTCCAAAGACGCGATTTATCACTACATTTCATACATTGGTGGGTGGCAGATGGATATCGAAAGTCAATGCATTTTTACTGTCTCTCTTCAGTGAAAGAGTTATCAGCACAAATGAAGAGCTTACTTATCTATTTTTAAGACGTTTGCCACTATTCAGGAAAAAGCTTAAACAAGTAGAAATTGGTTCAAATATAATTCCGGCCAGGATATGCAGAGAGGAGACAAAAACTGAGATTCGTATGCGTTTTAGTATTAAAAAAGATGCTGTTATTTTATCGACTTTCGGTTTCCCGAATCCGGGGAAAGGGCTTGAAGACCTACTCGAGGCATTGAGCATATTAAATCGGGATGAGATTTATTACCTCTTTTTAATAGGCAGTTTGAGGGATGAAGATAAAAACTACAGGAAAAAATTAAACACACTAATTCAAAAATTAAGTCTGGAAAAGAAAGTTTTCATGGTAGAGAATTCTTCTCCTGAGAGTGTTTCCCAATTTTTGTTCGCCTCGGATATTTATGTAGTGCCTTACAGAGATGGAATCTGCACAAGACGTGGAAGTCTTATGGCAGGCATTGTTCACCACTTGCCTATAATAAGCACATATCCTCGCGTACAATCTCCATATTTCAGACACAATGAGAATGTAGTACTTGTTAAGGCGAATTCACCGAAGGAACTGGCTAAAGCTATAAAGATGTTGTCCAGTAATAATATTCTAAAGGAGAAACTGATACGAAATATAATTGACACTAAAAAACATTTCAATTGGGATGATATAGCATATAGGACAATGCGGGTATACGGGGAAAGTTCAAGAAAATTATCAGAAAAGATACGGTATGTACTGAAAATAATTATTGAGAGTATGGAGTATCTTTTTTGGAATCATGTGGTCATGGGCAAGAAAAAAGAAATCAACCAACATGTGAACTTTAGGGAGATTAAACCTGCAAAGATACTGAATATTCAGATTAATTCCATAGGTGATGTATTGATGACCACTCCGGCTCTAAGAACCCTGAGAGAAAATTTTCCAAAAGCTCAAATTGATATATTGACTTTACCTCACACCGCAGAAATTCTGAAAGACAACCCCGATGTAGACAATATATATTCCTGCAATGCCGATTTCTGGAGGTTTTTTCCTCTTAATGTGAGAAAGCTTTCAGAGAACATACAGACAATTAATAACTTAAAAAATAGCAATTATGATTTATGCCTATCTTATGGAGGCACATTCGGCTTTGTTTTGTTAGCAGGATTAGTGAAAGCCTCTTTGAGTGTCGGACCTCTCAGAGAATTAAAGCGGGGTATTTTTCAGGAGAATACGTCTCTATTTTACTCTGCTACTGTCTCAACAACCGAAAAACACATAATTGAAGACCATCTAAAACTGGTTGAATATTTAGGATGTAAAACTAAAGATAAAAATGAGCAGTTTTTTATAAACCCAGAGGATGAAAAGGCTGGAGATGAGTTCCTGCAAAAACACGCATTAAGTGAAAAAAATTATGCTGTAATGCATCCGGGAGCAAAGTGGTCTCCCAAGAGATGGCCAGCTCATTGCTTTTCAGCATTAATAGACATCTTATTTAGTGAAAAAAACATACAGACAATCCTAGTAGGAGCCTATGCAGATAGTAAGCTTCTGGAGGAAATAAGACAAAAAACAGAAAGCAAGACAGTGATAATTTGCAGCAACCTGAATCTGAAAAATATTGGATATATTATTAGAAAATCCTTGTTTTTTGTAGGAAATGATTCAGGTATCGCTCATGTTGCTGGATCTGTAAATGTTCCTTGTATTGTCTTATTCGGGCCAACTGATCCTGATACTTGTCTGCCGAGATCAGATAAAGTACTGGCGGTTAGAGAGAATATGCCATGCTGGCCCTGTATCTTATATTACCGCAGAGACAACTGTGAAATAGGTGAAAATGTCTGCATGCAAAAACTCACACCAATGTGTGTTATGAAAGAAATTGAAAAACTAACAGGATAAAATTTCATATATCGTATGAGAAAGCAATTCAAAATACTTTACATATCACATTTCGGTAAATTTGTGGGAGGCGGGCAAAAAGGCCTGCTTTATATACTTGAGCGGATAAACAGGGACTGCTTTGATCCTGTTGTGGTTGCTCCGTCTCAGGGCTCATTTCTTGATAGAGCTGCAAAACTGGGTATATCAACGAAGTGTCTAAAAATGGGTAAGTTAAATCCATTGAACCTCATAATCACTGTTCCTAAAATTGCGAAGCTTATTTGGACAGAGAAAATTAATCTGATCTATACTGACTCACCACGAGGGGCTATATATGGGGGAATTGCAGCCAAGATTATTGGCAGACCTCTTGTATATCATGCCAGAGTAAGTGATAAAAGCAGACTAGATAAATTGATTTACATTTTATCCACTAAAATAATCACAGTGTCAAAGGCAAGCGCAGAAAGATTTAAAAACGGTGGAAAGGTGAAGATAATCTATAATGCGATAGATTTGAATGAATTCAATCCCGATATAGACGGCAGTAAGATAAGAGAGGAATTCAGCGCTAATGATCTTTTAATAGGAACAATGGGGCGCGTTAGCTCGGAGAAAGGACAAAAAGAGTTGTTACATACTGTTCCTGATATTCTCAAAGCTTATCCAAAAATTAAATTTGTAATTGTTGGAGGCGGGAATCCTGAGTATATAGAAAAATTAAAAAAATTGTGTCAAAAACTTGGAATTACAAACAATGTGATATTCACAGGATTTCGTGAGGATATTCCAGAAATAATGGCTGCTATTGATATTTTTGCTTTATTCACATCTAATGAAGGACTTTGCCGAAGTATATTAGAGGCAATGGGGACGGGAAAGCCTGTAATCACAACAGATGTTGGGGGGAATTCTGAAACAATAAAAAATGAGGTCACAGGTATTCTTATACCGTTCCATAATCCGTCCTTGTTGAAAGATGCGCTATTTGAACTTATAAGAGATAAGAAAAAAAGAAAAGAGATGGGGAGAAGAGGAAGAGAACGGGCTGTAAAACTTTTTGACATTGAGGAGAATATAAGAAAAATAGAAAAAATATATTTGGAAGTACTGAAGGTAGAGTATGCGTATAGGGATTGATATAAGAGAACTTGAAACAGGGAAAAAGACAGGCATAGGCAGAATTCTTTTAGGATTTTTGAATTATGTTTCTTTGAATGATACTGTCAATGAATATATCCTTTTTGGAAATCAAAAGACTGACTGCAGTTTCGGAGCAAGCAGTCTGAAATTTAAGATTATTCCTGAGAAAATAACATTCTTTTGGGACCAGGTTAAGCTTCCTGTTGCCATTTCCAGACAAAAAGTCGAAGTGTTTTTTTCTCCTTACTTCAAGGCACCTCTGTTTTCTCCCTGTAATTTTGTAACAGCAATACATGACTTAACACCACTCAGGACTCAGGGGACGGCTTTAGCCGGATTTTATTACAAATTTTGGGGAAGATTATGTGCGAAATTTGCTAAAAATGTTATTACCTTATCGGAACATTCCAAGCAGGACCTGCTGAATGTCCTGCGGATAGACAAAGATAAACTGAAGATTGTATACCCAGCGGTAAACAATATTTTTTTTGATCCAGTATCAGAAGAAACTGTAAATAGAGTAGAGCAAAACTATAGAATAAAGAGTAAGTTCATATTTTGGGTTGGAGCATTGAAACCTTCCAAAAATTTGCTCGGACTTATAAAAGCATACAAAATGCTTCCGAATGGAATAAAAAATGAGTATGAGCTTGTCATAGCCGGCAAGGGAAATAAATATCTTGAGGTACTGAAAGATTCAGCAAACAAACTTGGCATCAAGGAGAAAGTATTATTTCCTGGATTTATTCATGATAATGATCTACCTGCTCTTTACCATGGTGCAGAAGTTTTTGTAATGCCTTCTTTGCATGAAGGATTTGGGCTTCCTGTTCTTGAAGCCATGGCTTGTAAAACACCCGTTGTTGCTTCTAATGTTACCTCTATTCCTGAAGTAACAGGTGATGCCGCAGTATTAGTAGATCCTAATGATATAAACCAGTTGTCAAAAGCGATGGAGAAAGTTTTGTCGAATGAGACATTACGAAATAACTTGATAGCAAAGGGCACAGAAAGAGCTAAAAAGTTTTCAGTAGAAAAAATGGCTTGTAAGATACTGGATGTTCTTAACGAAGTAGGCAGGAATGGTTAATTTGTCTGGTAAATCCCTGTTCATCGTCAATGATTTTCCGCCCATACTGGGTGGGCAAGCTACTTATTTCTATAATCTATGGAAGAATCTCCCCTCTCAAAAGATTGTTGTTTTAGCTCCTAAAGTGAGCGGCTGTGAGAGGTTTGATAAAAAACAGAATTTTGAAATCATTAGAAAAAGGTATCTTTTTAATATTCCTTTATTTGGGCGAATATTTAAGATTATTCTCCCTTTATTTTTTTCTCTAATCTTAATTCAAAAAAGAAAAATTAATATCATTCATTGTGGCCATGTTCTCTCAACAGGTATCATCGGGCTAATCTTAAAATTTATGGTTAAAAAACCTTATATTGTTTATACGTTTGCTGCAGATATTCTTGAATTCCAAAAATATAAACTAATAGACAAATTAATGTCTATCGTTTTAAAGAATGCGTATAAGATTATAAGTATAAGCGATTTTACAAAAACCAAACTTATAGAAAGAGGTATTAAACCAAAAAAAATCGCGAAGATTCTGCCATGTGTTAATTTAGATAAGTTCAATCCTGATATTAGCCCGGAAGGAATAATAAAGAAATATGGTCTGCAGGACAAAAAGGTAATTTTAACAATAGCGCGATTAGTGAAAAGGAAAGGACATGATTTTGTGATTAAGGCTTTCCCAAAGGTGTTGGTAAAAGCACCAAATGCAGTTTATTTAATAGTTGGGGGTGGTCCATATTTAAATGAGTTAAAAAAGATAATTAGGAAATTAAGACTGGAAAACAAGGTAATACTTACAGGGGAGGCCACGGATAAAGAGATAGCAAAATATTATAATGCTTGCGATGTTTTTATTATGGCAAATAGAGAAATCAAAGAAAGAGGAGATGTAGAAGGTTTCGGAATAGTTTTTTTGGAAGCAAGTGCTTGTGGAAAACCAGTTATCGGGGGTAGATCAGGGGGGGCAGTTGAAGCAATAGTTGATGGAGAAACAGGCTTCTTAATCAATCCAGAAAATTCTTTAGAAATCGCAAATAATTTAATTAATCTTCTAACCAATGCTGAATATGCCAGAGTCCTTGGTGAGAAAGGCAGATTAAGAATCGAGAGAGAATTTACCTGTCGAAAAAACGCGGATGCCTTAAAAGAATTTGTATAGGTTGTAAAAAATTAAAATGATAAAAGTTCTCCATATCATCACTCGCATGGACAAAGGCGGATCTGCCCAAAATACTCTTCTTACTGTTAGAAAAACAAACAAAGCTAAGTTTGAATCAAAACTTGTCTGTGGGTCTGTAAGAGATGTGAAACCTGACGATGATTTTATTATCATTCCTCAATTGTCCAGAGATATCAAGTTTTTCAGGGATTTATCAGCTTTTCTAAAACTATATAAAATTATTAAGCAAACCACGCCTCATATAGTCCACACACATACATCCAAAGCAGGTATTCTCGGAAGATGGGCAGCCAAGTTTGCGAGAGTTCCTATAATAATACATACGCCTCATGGAAACGTGTTTTCAGGATATTTCGGTTACTTCATGACCAAACTTTTTGTTATTGCTGAAAGAATCAGCGCACATATCACAGATAGAATTATAACCCTGACACCAAAGGGCATAGATCAGCATTTACAGCAAAAGATAGGCAAAAGAAATAAATACGCATCTATTTGCAGTGGAGTGGAGGTAGAAGAATTTGCAAACGCGAGGGAGAATAAAGACGTTCTGAATATTGCACAAAATGACATTATAATAGGAGTTGTTGCAAGATTAGTTACTGTTAAAGGGCACAGATATCTTTTAGAGGCAATGAAATTAATGGAATCACAAAATCTGAAATTACTCATAATTGGGGATGGTCCTTTAAGGAGAAAATTGGAAGAGCAAGCTATAGAATCGGGCATAGAAAAGAATGTAGTATTTCTTGGGCAAAGAAAAGATGTTCCTGAATTATTGAGTGTACTGGATATCTTTGTAATGCCATCGTTGAACGAGGGAATGGGGAGGGCAATTGCAGAAGCAATGGCTGCAGAAAAACCTGTAATTGCCAGTAAGGTCGGAGGTATTCCTGATGTTGTTGATGATAAAATAACAGGGATTCTGATTCCTTCAAAAAGTCCCGAAGCGCTTGCCAATGCTATTACCTATCTCATGAAAAATCCGGAGATTGCAGCTCAAATGGGACAGGAAGGCAAGAAAAAAGCTGTTAAAAATTTTGGGATTAATAGTATGATAGAACAAATAGAGAATCTTTATGAAGAACTTGTTAATAAAAAATTGTAAAATCTCATCTGTATTGTCAGTTTTACTGTTTGTGCTTCTCTCTACACAGTCTCTTTATTCTGAAGAGACAAAACAGCTTCGGACGGCTATTCATATACATTCAGTAGCAAGTAACGGCAAATATACGATTGTAGAATTAGCCAAAATTGCTAGAACTCAGGACTTAGATGCCTTGATTCTAACAGACCATGCGCTTATAAAAGCAGAATACGGTATTTCTCCATTTCAAAATTTTCTAAGACTGCCAATAACTTTAAACAGTATTATCAAATATGGCGCAGATAAGTATTTAGGCGGGATAGATGAAATAAATAAGAAAAATCAAGATATTATAGTAATTCCAGGAAGTGAAGTTACCCCGTTCTACTACTGGACAGGAAATATATTTAAGAAAGATTTAACTATTAATGACTGGCAGAAACAAATTTTAGTAATAGGGTATAAAAATAAAAAAGAGATTGAAAATCTTCCCGTTGCTTCAAATAATGTCTTTTCCCCAAATATCTTGAAATTGCTGAATCTACTCTGGCCGATTGTATTTATTATTATTGGAATTAAGGTCTACGCTGTAAAAAAGGACAAAGAGTTGAAATTAGAACTTCAGACATTAAGAATAAAGAAGCAACCTTATAAAAAAATAGGGGCAGTTCTTATCGTCTTTGGGGTTATATTTTCTTTTAATAACACAATGAGTCTATGGAGAAAATATGACATTTATCATAGAGATATCGGCATTATCCCCTATCAGAACCTGATAGACTATGCGAATAAAAATAATCTCTTGTGTTTTTGGTCAGCGCCAGAAGCTAGTTCAAATAAAGCAGTTAAGGGGGTAAGAATAAGAACAAATCCTTATCCGAACGACCTCCTGAAGAGCAATAGCTACACAGGATTCGGGATACTGTATGAGGGGTATAGAAAGGTTGGAGGGATAGGTGGCGTATGGGATAAAGCTTTGGCTGAATATTGCAATGACAAGAGAGAAAATCCAGTGTGGGCGATTGGAGAGATTGATTTTCATGGAAATGAATCAGGAAAGCAGCTTAATTCAGTGCAAACGGTTTTACCTAACTGCAAAAGAAAAAAAGATGCAATCTTAAGTGCTTTAAAAAACGGAGCTATGTATGCATTATATAGATGCAAAGATTATTTTTTAATTCTGGAAGATTTTAGAATCGTAAATGAAGACAATGTATCTTATTCAATGGGGCAAACGGCAACGGCGCAAAAGAGAATTAATATATTAATCAGCCTAAGTTGTTCTGACGGGAAAGAAAGGGAAATTACGATTAATCTGGTAAAGAATGGAAAGCTATTAAAAAAAATTCAAGCAAAAACTCCTATGAAGCATATAATATCTGATATGTCAGATACAAAAATGTCATATTACAGGCTTGATATAAGAGGAAAATACCCGAATATTATAATGTCAAATCCTGTATTTGTTAAAAAACTGCAAGGAGATAAATATTGATCTGCACAATTCACCAGCCTCAATTTATGCCATGGCTTGGTTATTTCGACAAAATTGCTAAATCAGATATTTTTGTGGTGCTTGACGATACCCAATTTAAAAAAAATGAATGGCAGAATAGAAACAAAATCAGAACGGCTCAAGGGAGCCAATGGCTCACTGTTCCTGTTATGCATGACTTTGGTCAGCAGATCATGGATGTTAAAATAAACAACACAGTTGATTGGAGAAAAAAACATTATAATTCATTAAAACTTAATTATTCTAAAGCCAAGTATTTTGATAAATACTGGGGGTTTTTTGAAAAACTTTATGAAGAGAACTGGGAATACCTAATTGACATCAATATGAAAATAATACATTATTTATTGTCCCAATTTAGCATTAATACAAAACTAGTGTATTCTTCCAATTTGAATGTTGATAAAAAAGCGACAGACAAACTTATTGAAGTGTGCAAACAAGTTGGAGCGGATACATATCTTAGCGGGCAGGGCGGAAAGGCATATTTAGAATTGGGAAAGTTTAAAGATTGCAATATAAGCGTGATATTTCAAGAATTTGTTCATCCTCATTATCTTCAGGCATATGATGGATTTGAGAGTAATATGGCAGCTGTAGATTTATTATTTAATTGCGGAGGTGATGAATTTAAAACACTTACTAAAGGAGACAATCTATGAAAATTCTAGCAATGGGAGCGCATCCTGACGATATTGAATATGGCTGTGGAGGAACTTTGCTTAAATATTCTAAACAAAAACATGATATCTTTCTGCTGATTCTTACAGGAGGGGAAGTAGGAGCAAAATTAAATATAAGAAAAAAAGAGCAGGAACTTGCTGCTAAAATGCTAAAGGTTAAAAAACTATTCTTAGCAGGTTTCAAGGACACTGCTCTGCCGTCAGAAAGAAAGATTGTTACATATATTGATGAAGTAATAAAAAAAGTAAATCCTGATGAAGTGTATGTTAACCATTCAAAGGATACTCATCAAGACCATAGAATGCTCGCTAATTGCGCACTAGCATCAACAAGATACATAAAAAGAGTTCTCTTTTATGAAGATTATACATCCTATGATTTTGAACCGGATATATTTGTTGACATTGGAAACGTTCTATCAAAAAAGGTGGAACTGCTCAATATACACAAATCTCAAGTAACAAAGGTATATTCTACTGGGCTTGATATGCTGGAAAGCGTAAAGGCCATGGCAAATTACAGGGGATTTCAAGGTAAGGTTAAATACGCTGAAGGATTTAAAGCATTCAGATATTTAAAAGATATATGATAGCTCATTCAAAACCCACGTTAGGTGTAGAAGAAGTTAAAATCATGGCAGAAACTATTGCCTCCGGTGACATTGCTCAGGGAACCTTAGTTCAGCAGTTTGAGAAAAAAACAGCTTCATTTATCGGTACTAAATACGCAGTTGCCCTAAATTGCGGAACTTCTGCTCTGCATCTGGCTTTACTATCTCTTGATATAAAGAATAATAATGAAGTCATAATTCCTTCCTTTACATGTACTGCACTTTTGAATGCGATACATTATACGGGTGCAAAGGCAGTTCTTGCTGACATAGACATTGAAGATTACAATATATCCGTAAGTGAGATTAAGAAAAAACTAACCAGAAAAACCAAAGCTATAATTGTTCCTCATATGTTTGGTCATCCCGTAGATTTAGCTCCTATCTTGAATTTAGGGCCACCTGTAATTGAAGATTGTGCACATAGCATTGGAGCAATATATAATAACAAAAAAACCGGGAGTTTTGGACTATTGTCGATTTTTTCTTTTTATGCAACAAAAATGATGACCACAGGTGAAGGAGGCATGGTTTTAACCAATTCCTCCATACTTGCCAAAAAGGTAAGAGATCTGAGAGATTATGACGAAAAATCCAATTATGCTACAAGATATAACTACAAAATGACCGATTTACATGCAGGGATAGGAATAAAACAGCTATCCAACCTGACAAATTTTATAAAAAGAAGACAGCAAATAGAAAAACAATACACTGGAAACCTTTCAGGAAAGGATATAATCCTTCCCGCAGTAAAAAAGAACTGTACACATGTTTTTTACAGATATGTTATTAGAATAAGACAGGGAAGCAGAAAATTCATAAAAAACATGTTAAAAAACAATGTTGTCTGCTGCAAACCTGTTTATAGACCTATTCACAGGTATCTGAAATTAGGTGGATTCCCGAATTCTGAGAAGGCATGGAGACAAGCTGTTTCAATCCCGATATACCCATCTCTTTCTAACGAAAACGTTAAAGTTATCTTAAATAATATATTAAAGTATACAAAGTGAAATTCCTCAGAAACAAAAGATATCTACTTTTAATTAACGGCATCTTCCTTGTTTTAATTCTATATTCTAAAAACTACCTGACAGCACTAAAGCTATCATGGTTTTTTATTTTGGCTGTTGCTTTATTGATCTCCTACATTGTTACCCCACTTGTAGGGATTATAGCAACTAAAATAGGTGCTATGGATATTCCAGATGAAAGGAAGATTCATAAAAAACCTGTTCCGCGGCTTGGTGGACTTGCGATATATACAGCACTGATAATATCAATAATACTTAATTTCCATTTCTCACTAGCACTCAAGGGAGTTGTTATTGGGGGCAGCATCATTTTTATAATGGGAGTGATAGATGATATTAAAGGGCTCAAAGCTTCAATAAGGCTGATAGGACAGCTTATAGCAGTCATGATTCTAATAAAATATGGAGTCATTTTAAACACATTTTCACATACAAATATGGGTCATATAGGAAATATATTGCTTACAATATTCTGGATTATTGGAATAATAAATGCACTGAATTTTCTTGACGGTATGGACGGGCTTGCGGCAGGAATTACAGTGATAAGCTCTTTTATGTTCTTTATAATCGCATTAGGCACAGGCCAGCATTATTTAAGCTATATGGCTATTGCTTTAATTGGCGCATGCATAGGTTTCTTATTTTATAATTTTAAACCCGCTAGTATTTTTTTGGGAGATTCAGGTAGTACGTTACTTGGGTTTTTACTGGCAAGTTTTGCGGTAATGGGTTGGTGGGCTGAAAAAAATATACTGGTTGCACTTGGAATTCCAGTACTTATATTAAGCGTTTTAATCTTTGACATGATTTATATTACAGTATCCAGGATAGCATCAGGTAAAGTAAAAAATTTTAGAGAATGGATTGAATATACAGGTCAGGATCACCTGCACCATAGATTGTTAAATCTGGGTCTTTCTGAAAAGCAGACAGTTTTGATGATATATTTAATAAGCTTCATTCTTGGAATAGCTACGCTAGTTTTAAGAAATGCTGATAAGCTCAATGCCTGCCTGCTACTTCTGCAAGCTGTATTAATATTTGCGCTAATAGCAATACTTATGAAGTTAGGCAAGAAGAAAGCTTCATAACATTCTGCTGTAACATCGAAATGATAGCGCCCTATTTGATAAATTTAACGCAAATTACCTAATGTTAGCTAAAATTTAAAAGTGCACAGTTTAAAGTTTAAAAGTGCACAATATTTAGGTCTTCATTTTTAGCTGTTTGAACACCAATAAGCCTATTGTCATACCAGCACCTGATTTCAGATATGCCAGTTTTCTCATCA